>NZ_JXIQ01000155.1 GCF_000934845.1 Mesobacillus subterraneus | reverse complement strand
CCCCTTGTCTGACCGAACTTTCATCCCACCTCTAAAGAGGGTGCTATCGCACCTGCGTGGGCTTTCTCGTTCGGAAAATCTGTAATGGATAAAGTCATCTATCTTACAACAAACCAAGTAATAGCTATTAATACGGTGCGAATTCGTCTATATTCCCCAGATGAACCATTAGGTGTAAAAGATCCAAACCTGCTTGATTCAGCGATTAACCGCCCAAAACAATCTGTATTTGGTAGTGATGCTTATCCAACAATTTTCGAAAAAGCAGCCGCACTTTTTGAGTCAATAGCCAAGAACCATGCCTTCCACAATGCGGTCTTATGTCCCCAAAACAATTAATCCTCTATTACAGCAGTTCCTTGTTCACGTAATTTTGTTAAAAATGTGATCATATGATTTATTTCTTCATCGGAATGTCTTTCCCATGAACGTAATTCAGCTATGATTTTCAAAGGGGATTTAGACCAATACGAACGAGTTGGATTCCCAGGGAACTTTTTATCAGTCAAATTCGGATCATTTTCAAAATCACCTATGGGTTCTACGATGTAAATTCTTTCTTTTGATTGAGATGTTGCTAATTCTGCACCCCATTTTGCGGCATCTAATGTTGCAGTGAAATAGATTTAATTCGATTTTTTGTCTTGGTAATTTGATAAGTGCTGCGGTTCTAAGAAATCTCCAATTTTCATATCTGCTTTAGTACCGTGAAAGAAAGGACCATGATCTAAGACAGCTTTTTTGTCATTCATCCTGATACACCTCTAACTGTTTTGGATTTGTATATAACGGTATAAGACAGGGATTTTAGAAAATGTAGTCTATAAATAATAGATAATTAATCGTATAATGGAAGTAGAGAGAATGTTGTCGGAGGTTTGGATCCGGTATTTTCGATTTTGCTGAACGGTAAGATTCAACTGCGAAATAGGTCGCTGTAACGAAGGTAATCCACTCTTGTTTTAGCCGACGAGGGGGATTGCCTTTTTTGTTGCGTACGTCCCTTCGCTTCTCGACACGATTCCTCTTGTTTTTACTTTTTTAAATTTTAAAGAAAAGTTGTTGACACAGAAAATAAATTTATGATATTATTAAAAATTTGATAAAAAATAATCAATATGTTAAGGTTAAGAAGGTTACAGAATATGGAGGTGGATTATTTGTTCCAAATTGACGATAACATTGTTTATCCAATGCACGGAGTAGGTATAATAAAAGCCATAGAAGAAAAGGAAATCTCAGGGGAAAAGCAACAATATTATGTCATAAAAATGTTGATCGGTAATATGCAGGTCATGATTCCCGCGGGTAAAATATTGAGTTCGAATATACGCCCTGTTACTGACATAATTGCATTAAAACACATCATGAACATTTTTCAACATGGAGAATCAGATCGATTACTGCCATGGAAACAAAGGTATAAAGTGAACACGGAAAAAATAAAAACAGGTAAAATGCAAGAATGTACTGAAGTGGTACGTGATTTAATGCGTATGAAGAAAGAAAAATCACTTAATACAAGCGAAAAAAAAATGTTAAAAAACGCACATCAATCTTTGATTAGTGAACTGGGATTAATTAAAGGAATTACTGAAAATCAAATAAAAAGTTTCTGTTAAGGTTTCTGTAATACATCTCTTTTTTATGTTTATTATTAAAATAAATCTTTTCAAAGACATTTAACTTCTCCAACTCACCTTTAGAGCATGAACCTCTTTTGTTTTTTCTACAATCTAATCCATTTTTATCACTTTATTTTCCTTTACATAACTCGATAAATAGTCACTTGATTTTTGCAATCCTGATTCACACTGGCACGGACTAGGAGCTGTAAGGATGAAAGAGAGGTAGGGCTTTCATTGTTTTAGGTATACAATCTATGATTTAAGTCATTATTTCTAGAAAAAAATACAATCAATCTCACCTCTATCTTTAAGAATTTTCTGCATCTATTGAGACAGTGAAATATAATTGTTTAGCTTCCTTACGTAAAAGAGAAAACGAATTGGTATCACCATATGGTTCACTACAAAAATGGTTTCCAGACGAGGGAACCACTTTTTAATTACATAATAATGGTAAAGATTACTGGTCGATGTGGGACAGGGGACGGTGATGTGCATCCATTTAATCAAACGTTTAATTAAATTCTTCCGGAGGCGTTAATCTAGGAAGGATTTATATGATTATAATGGAATTTAACGGATTTCCGAAAGAAGTCTCCCATCCTCAAGGAATGGGAAGGGCTAAAGCCCAATGAGTAGGTGGGAGA
>NZ_JXIQ01000154.1 GCF_000934845.1 Mesobacillus subterraneus | reverse complement strand
TGGGCTTTAGCCCTTCCCATTCCTTGAGGATGGGAGACTTCTTTCGGAAATCCGTTAAAAGGATCTAAACTCATCCTTACTAGAGAACAATGTGCAAAAAACAAAAAGACTCCAAAAAGGAGTCAAATTACAGGATAATTGCTATTAGACCACCAGAACCCTCGTTGATGATTCTTTCCAGTGTCTCTTTTAATTTATATCTGGCATTTTCAGGCATAAGGCTCAATTTAGCCGAAATTCCTTCTCTGACAATCGAGCTCAGACTTCTGCCGAAAATGTCTGAATTCCAGATTGAGAGTGGATCATCCTCAAAATCCTGCATAAGATAGCGGACAAGCTCTTCGCTTTGTTTCTCTGTGCCGATAATTGGCGAGAATTCAGACTCCACATCCACTTTAATCATATGAATAGAAGGAGCAACTGCTCGTAAGCGAACGCCGAAACGCGCTCCCTGACGGATGATTTCTGGCTCTTCTAGGCTCATGTCTGTTAAGGAAGGCGATGCGATTCCGTATCCTGTCTGTTTAACCATTTTAAGAGCATCCGAAATTTGGTCGAACTCGGTCTTAGCATATGCGAATTCCTGCATTAGTTCCAGCAAGTGGTCTTTGCCTCGAATCTCCACTCCAACGATCTCTTTGAGAATCTCATCATAAAGATCATCAGGAGCATAAAGGTCGATCTCAGCTATCCCCTGGCCCATTTCAATACCTGCAAGGCCTGCCCGCTCAATGTATTCAAAATCACTGAATTGCTGGACAACTCTGTCTACATCGCGCAGCCTTTTTATATCCTTCACTGTCTCTTTGACAGCTTCCTGGTAGCTCTCACGCAGCCAGTGATTCTCCCGGAGCACCATTACCCAGCTTGGCAGGTTGACGTTTACCTCCAGTACTGGGAATTCATATAGCGCTTCCCTCATGACGCTTAAAACATCTGATTCGCGCATGCTTTCCACGCTCATTGCCAGCACCGGGATATCGTATTTATCTGCCAATTGAGCGCGCAATGTTTCTGTATTTGGGTGATAGGGCTGAGCACTGTTCACCACCATAATGAATGGTTTCCCAACTTCCTTGAGCTCTTCAATCACTCGTTCTTCCGCTTCAATATAATCCTGTCTAGGAATCTCCCCAATTGTCCCATCCGTCGTGATGACGACACCAAGTGTAGAATGCTCCTGAATAACCTTCCTAGTTCCAATTTCAGCTGCTTCATGGAAAGGGATCGGTTCTTCATACCAAGGTGTATTGATCATCCTCGGACCATTCTCATCTTCATACCCTTTCGCTCCAGGAACTGTATACCCAACACAATCTACCAGCCGGATATTCACATCTAGCCCTTCATCCACATGCACGGATGCCGCCTGGTTAGGCACGAATTTAGGTTCGGTCGTCATAATCGTTTTACCTGCAGCACTTTGCGGCAGCTCATCAAGCGCCCTCGCCCTATCAGCCTCATTATTGATATTAGGTAAAACCACCAGCTCCATAAATTTTTTTATAAACGTGGATTTTCCAGTGCGCACCGCACCTACAACCCCCAGATAGATATCGCCGCCAGTTCTCTCGGCGATATCCTTAAAAATATCTACCTTTTCCAAGTGATCCCCTCCCGATCATAGAGTTAGTGGGAATAAATTCATCCAAATTTGTAATCTGGGACAGTATATATCTATGATGTTGTCCTATATTGATATGACATTTTTTTATTTTTTTACCTCCTTATTTTTGAATTAACAAAGGAAGTTTTAGTCATATTGATTAAAAATAACCAAAACAACCTAAAAAGATAGCTGATATCTTTTTATAGACAAAAAACCCTGCTTCTATAAATATATTTTATAGAAGCAGGGTTATGACTATTTTGCTAAAAAGACTGGTTCATTGGTCGCTTTATCAACAGTATAAGGGAGAGAATATGCCGGCACGAACATAGAATTCTCAACAAGTATCCAGCGGATATCCTCCCCTTCCTTGAGTCCTTTATCAGAGGATTTCATAGCTTTATAGAGGTCGCTTCGATAATCCACATAGATTTCCCCTTCTGTCGACAGGACAAAGTGCAAGTTATCGGTTGTAAAGGGGCTTTCAACAACTGGCTCTTTCTTATAACCAATCTTTTTAAAGTCGATACTATACACATTTTCAGCTATTTGATCTTTGAATGGAGGGTAGCCATTGGCTTCCATCCGCATTTTAATTTCTCGGATCGTATCTGCTACTCTCAGGTCAAGCAATTTGACGGTCGGATTTGTTTCTGCATCCACCAGGACATACTGAAAAAGACCGCCGCTTTCAAATGCATTCCCCGGTGTTTCCGCAATAAATTGGGGGACAATTTTCTTAAAATCGATCGGATATTTTTGATAAATCGGTGTTTTCGCATCTCTTGTCTTGATTGGCAGCAATCCGCCACTGGCCTGCTGATATTGGTCAACTGCTGACTGGACACTGTCCAGTTGGTCCTTATAGGGCACATGATTCTGGATATAATTTTCTTCTGGGTACATACAGCCAGTCAATGCAAGCAGTACAACCATGACTAGCAGAAAAAATCGATATTTTTTCATTTAATCCAATCCTTACTTCTATGTATTTTACTCGTTCGTCGGTCCGCTGAAAACAACGAGAATCATAATAATACCTGCCAAAATCATCAACATATAAGCAAGCACTGCCGTGGCAATCTTTAAAAATCCTGTGAACTTATATCGGCTAAAATAAATGGCTATAAGGGACAAAATCATACTGCCCATACCAATGAATGAAATATACATCTTGACTAATCCGGGTGACAACTGAATCCCTCCCTTTTTTCGAACAGTATTATATCATAACCTAGCATTTCAGATCGCTGATTAAGCAAAAAAAAGCTGAAGTAAAGAAGGGGCGGTCAACTTCACTCCAGCTATATGACTAAATACCCGATCACCCAGTTCAAACCACCAGTTTGTTTCGTTGCATCTTATGCAAACCTCGCTTGAATCGCATCCTCGAATGCCTATGTTGAAGTCATTATGCGAAAGAAATTTTTAGCTTATTTTCTCCCACCGAGAATATCTGTCAAATCTTCCATCTCATGTGTTTTTTCCCGTGACATCAAACCATCGACAGCATCCTTTGGATTGACATTGTTAAATAAGACATGATAAAGAGCATTGGTAATGGGCATTTTGACTTCAAATTTTTGTGCTAGTTGATAGGCAGCTTTGGTCGTACGCACACCTTCAACGACCATCCCCATATTTTCCAGAACTTCATCGAGATTTTGCCCCTTGCCAAGCATATTGCCAGCCCGCCAGTTCCGAGAATGGATGCTTGTACATGTAACGATTAAGTCTCCAATTCCAGTCAAGCCGGAAAATGTTAAAGGACTTGCCCCCATTTTTACACCAAGACGAGCTATTTCAGCAAGTCCTCTCGTAATCAGGGCAGCCTTTGCATTATCTCCGTACCCAAGCCCATCGGATATCCCCGCCGCTAGCGCTATGATATTTTTCAGCGCACCGCCTATTTCAACTCCTATTAAATCAGGATTTGTATACACCCTGAAGTGATTATTGATGAAAAGATCCTGAACTTTTTCCGCCTCGTCCATCTTTTTAGACGAGACAGTAACAGTCGTAGGATGGCGCAAGCTTACCTCCTCCGCATGGCTTGGTCCAGAGAGAACAACAACGCTTTCCAAAAGTTTCTCAGGCATTTCTTCTTCAATCATTTCCGAAATACGAAGCAGGGAATCAGGCTCGATTCCTTTGCTGACATGAACGATGATGACTGATTCAGAGGTACTCTCCATCATTTTTCTGATGACCTCGCGGATGGCTTTTGTTGGCACTGCCATAATCACCATTTTCATTCCGTCCAATGCGGCATGAAGGGAAGAGTAACCCATGACGGAGGAAGGCAAGGTAATTCCAGGAAGATATTTCTTGTTCGTATGGTTTTGATTGATTTCTTCAATTTGTGCCGAATTATGCCCCCATAGCCGGACCTCATGCCCATTGTCAGCCAAGACCATCGCTAACGCTGTTCCCCAGCTGCCTGCACCGAGGACTGCGACTTTCTCCCTCTTCCTATCCATTAAAACCACAACCTTTAGCTTATTTTCTTTGTCTTGAAAAAATCTTGATTGGTGTACCTGTAAAATCAAAGGCATCACGTATCCTGTTTTCTAGGAAACGTTCATAAGAAAAATGCATTAATTCTGGCTCATTGACAAAGACAACAAAAGTAGGGGGTTTTACCGACACCTGTGTTGCGTAATAAATTTTCAATCTCTTTCCTTTGTCTGTAGGAGTTGGATTCATCGCTATAGCATCCATGATCACTTCATTAAGGATGTTTGTCTGCACTCTCATTGAATGATTCTCACTTGCTAAATCGATCATCGGCATCAAAGTGTGGATTCGCTTCTTCGTTATCGCTGACAGGAATACGATCGGAGCATAGCTCAGGAATTGGAAATGAGCACGGATTTTCTTCTCGAATTCTTTCATCGTTTTTTCATCTTTTTCAATGGCATCCCATTTGTTTACCACTATGATTACAGCACGACCGGCTTCCTCTGCATAGCCTGCGATGTGTTTATCTTGCTCAATGATTCCTTCTTCGGCATTAATGACTACGAGCACGACATCGGATCGTTCAATCGCTCGTAAAGCTCTTAGAACGCTATACTTTTCAGTTGTTTCGTACACTTTTCCCTTTTTTCGCATTCCGGCTGTATCGATAATGACGTATTTTTGTCCTTCATACGTAACCTGAGAATCAATAGCATCTCTAGTTGTCCCGGCAATATCACTAACAATGACGCGATCTTCTCCGAGAATCGCGTTCACCAGAGAGGACTTTCCTACATTCGGTCTTCCGATTAAGGAAAATTTGATCGTATCTTTATCATATTCGTCTCCCTTAGCAGCTGGAAAATGTTTCGCCGCCTCATCGAGTAAATCACCGAGACCAAGACCGTGGGAGCCAGATATTGGAAAAGGTTCCCCAAACCCAAGAGTATAAAAGTCGTAGATCATCGTCCTCATTTCCGGGTTGTCGATTTTATTGACTGCCAAGACGACTGGCTTGTTCGAACGATACAAAATTTTTGCCACTTCTTCATCCGCAGCAGTCACGCCTTCTCTGCCATTTACAAGGAAGATGATCACATCTGCCTCATCAATCGCAATTTCTGCCTGCTGGCGGATCTGCTCCAAAAACGGCTCGTCCCCTAAATCAATTCCGCCAGTATCAATAATATTAAAATCATGTGTCAGCCATTCAGCTGAACTGTATATACGATCCCTCGTTACTCCAGGAATATCTTCAACGATCGAAATACGTTCACCAACGATTCGATTAAAAATCGTAGACTTGCCGACATTCGGACGCCCAACGATCGCAATCACTGGTTTCGCCATGAATATCACCCTTTCCATTTCCTTTTCATGCGGGTCATTTGACCTCGCAATAACAATGCCAACTTGCTCAATCCTTTTGTCATTCACCATCACCCCTGTTGCAGCAATCAACCTAGATGACGTTTATAAAAGAAACCCTTCTTATTACAGAAGGGTCTGGCTTAATCAGTTTATCAAAAGATGCTGTAAACAAGCAATGAAAACATTTTTATCAGTGTTTCACAATAATATATAAATCCTCAGAAAGTGCATGGGCGATTCCATCAAGGATTGCTTCCAGATTAGCAGCAACCTGCTCCATTTCTTTCTTTGAATCGCAGTGGAAAACAGCTGTTCCAGAAGGGATTTTTTTAGGATTGGTCGTAATGGCTGCAAGAATAAATTTCTCGAGCATCATGAAGCATCACTCCCTTCTTTTTTCTTTTTCTCAGAAGGCATCCTTATTGCATTCTCCAATGTTGGCACATCCCCAATAACAGTTATTGCCCTTTCGATATCCCGTTCCTGTGGCAGAACAAACACTCCAACTCTGCCATCATCAAGATCCCTCTTTGCCAGTGGTACAAGTGCAGGCGTCCCAGAATCGCGATACACCCCAAGTGCGGTGGATAAATCGTACAGTACTGCCTGCCTCTGGCCAAGATTTGCGATGGTGGACCGCGCATTCATATTTTTTGGTTTTAAAATAAAACCCATCCCATAACGAAGAACTTCTTTTTGTCGTTCCGGGAGACCGATGTTCATGATATAAATATTATCCAGATACAACCCTGCTCCATCAAATCTTGGTTCTGCATATTCGATCTCGACAATATCCTTCAGCTTTCCGCCCGCCATTAACTTTTTGGAAATCAGCATCGCCAAAATTGCAGCGATGATTCCTGCCCATATATTAAAGATCAGATAGGCAAGCGTGCTGACCAGCGAAGTGAAGATCACCAGATAATTTCGGCTTTCAAACGCGATCGCAATTCCCTCGATATATGTTTTTCCACGCGAAACAAGTTCATAGCCATCAAGTTCTGTTAAAGTGTTTCTTTCCATGTTTCTCACTTCTCTGAACTGCGAGGCAGCAAGCGTCAAAAACGTAATTGCCGTAAATTCCTCTTCCATGATTGCCGGTCCTGCTACTGTGCCAAGTCCTGCAGCAATGAATCCGAGCGCTATATGAATGATTTTCCCATGCAAATAGGTAGGATATTGGCGGTAGTCTGTCCGCAGCATCAGCAGCCTGGACATTGTGCCAATAGCAATCCCAAAAGCAATTGGTAACGTATATTCATTCATGAAGTCTTCTGTTCCTCCCCTTCTGCTTCCTTTACTGTAGCTTTCGACATAATTGAAATGAGTGCCTCAACAGCTGACCAGGCGATTAGCATTCCAGAGGAAATAAATAGGATATCCATAAAGGTCATCGAAGCAACTTCATATGGAAAATGAAATTTCCATAAAACAGCCGAAAATAGGAAATCACCCGCCAAAAAACCTGTTATTAGGGCAAGCATTCGATCACGTTTTTCATTGTGCAGCAAGATCGCCAAATAAAAACCCACAGCGCCTAACATAAATTTTCGGTCAAATAATACCCAGACGGGATCAAATAATTCGAACATCAGAAAACTTGTATAGGCTAGCATAATGATGAAGGAAGTTAAAAATAAGTACAGGAATGTACGAGTTTTCTTCCTTCTTGTTTCGAGAAAAATAAATCCGGCGATTACGAAAGCGGACAAGTGAAACTGAAAAAACAAAAAATCATCCTTATAAGGTGCAGCGATAATGACAGTTAACAGATAAACGGCCCATTTCCGCCTATAAGGATGCTTCTTATCCATGAAGAAAGTAACCCAAACCCATCCGCTCCAGGCAAGCCAATAAAAGTAAACACCATTCATTCAATCCCTCCTATCCTTTCCAGTATGGTAATTTGTTATGTAATTTAATCTTTATTGAATAAGATTTTTTGCCTGCTCCATGTTAAGAAAAGCAGTATTTTTCATATTGCAGGCAAATCGCGCTGAACCGAACACGATGAATGTCCGATAACATGGCCACCACTGCTGAAATTTTTTCTAGATTCCTTTTAGAGGAGGTGATTAGATGAGCCAAGACAGACAGGAAAGGAAACTAAAGAAAAGCGGAAAGGTAGAATCTGACCGCGACCAGGCACTGCACTATCCTGGAGCGACAAAAATGCAAAGTCCTGAAGAAGCTCGAACTTTGAATGACGGAAAGTATAGCTAGGGTAACTGCAAAAAAAACCGGGCAAAAACCGCCCGGTCCTTTTTTGGGTTTGGCTGATAATCGATTTCCACTTCAGACACT
>NZ_JXIQ01000153.1 GCF_000934845.1 Mesobacillus subterraneus | reverse complement strand
TCTCCCACCTACTCATTGGGCTTTAGCCCTTCCCATTCCTTGAGGATGGGAGACTTCTTTCGGAAATCCGTTAAAAAATGAAACTTTCTAAATACACTACCAATTTTCCCTCATCTATCAATAAACTGTCAATGTTATTAAATTTCCAGAGAGTCATGCGCTATCGAAAGGGAAACCCGCTTTCTAAACTTGCATACCAAAAAAAACAGACCATTTTACTGATCTGCTCTCGTTAAACAATTTATTTTTGACTCATTCACAAGTCTCACATTTTTTTTGCATGAAGGTCAAATCGATCTGCATTCATCACCTTTGTCCATGCGGAAATAAAGTCGCGCACAAACTTCTCTTTGTTATCGTTCTGGGCATATACTTCCGAAATCGCCCGCAGCTGAGAGTTGGAGCCGAAAACTAGGTCCACTCTGGTGGCCGTAAGTTTAACCTCACCGGTCTTGCGGTCACAACCTTGATAAACACCACCTTCTGCAGGCTTCCATTCCACTCCCATATCCAGCAGGTTTACAAAGAAATCATTGGTGAGCATGCCAACACGGTCGGTAAAAACTCCATGCTTTGTACCGCCATGGTTGGTACCGAGCACCCGCATTCCACCAATCAGAACCGTCATTTCAGGTGCACTGAGGTTTAATAGCTGTGCCTTGTCCAATAAGAGCTCTTCTGGACTTACGCTATATTGTTTCTTTTGATAGTTGCGGAATCCATCAGCGCAAGGCTCAAGCACTGCAAAACTTTCTGCATCTGTTTGCTCGTCGGTTGCATCCCCACGCCCTGGAGCAAATGGAACAGCTACATCAAAACCAGCGTCACGTGCCGCTTTCTCGATTGCTGCACTGCCGCCAAGAACGATCAAATCAGCAATGCTTATTTTCTGATCGAGATGGCTTTGAATTTTTTCAAGTGAATGGAGCACCTTTGAAAGTTGTTCCGGCTGATTCACTTCCCAGTCTTTTTGCGGAGCCAGTCGGATGCGTGCACCATTCGCTCCACCGCGGAAGTCCGAGCCACGGAACGTGCTTGCGGAAGCCCAGGCAGTCGTGACCAACTCGCCGATGGTTAGCCCAGAGTCCAGAATCAAAGATTTCACCTTTCCTATTTCTTCTTCTGTCCATTCATACTCAACCGCTGGAATAGGATCCTGCCAGACGAAATCTTCTTTTGGAACTTCTGGACCGATATACCTTGATTTAGGACCCATATCACGATGCAATAACTTGAACCATGCCTTGGCAAAAGCGTCGGCAAACTCTTCTGGATTTTGATGAAAACGGCGGGCGATTTTTTCATAATCAGGATCATGGCGCAATGCAAGATCTGTTGTAAGCATCATGGTTGGGACTTTTTCAAAAGCATCTTCAGCATCCGGAGCAAGATCTTTTTCGGCCGGATCCACAGCCAGCCATTGATAGGCACCTGCCGGACTCTTTGTCAGCCACCATTCATAGTCGAATAATAAATCAAAATAGCCATTATCCCATTGTGTTGGGTTAGCCGTCCAGGCTCCTTCCAGGCCGCTAGTAATGGTATCCCGGCCTCTGCCGGTGCCATGTGCATTTTTCCATCCTAAACCCATCTCTTCGATCGGAGCTGCTTCCGGTTCTGGACCAACTTTCGCTGCATCTCCTGCGCCGTGGGCTTTTCCAAAAGTATGTCCGCCAGCAATCAGCGCTACTGTTTCTTCATCGTTCATGCCCATCCGTGCAAAGGTTTCGCGAATGTCCCGTGCTGCTGCAAGCGGATCCGGCTTGCCATTCGGTCCTTCGGGATTTACATAAATAAGGCCCATTTGTACAGCAGCAAGCGGGTTCTCCAGCTCACGATCCCCTGTATACCGATTATCGCCGAGCCACTCTGATTCAACGCCCCAATAAGTGTCCTCTTCCGGATGCCAGATATCCTGTCTCCCTACGCCAAAACCGATTGTCTTGCCTCCCATCGACTCAATTGCCACATTACCAGCCAATAAAATCAAGTCAGCCCAGGAAATTTTGTTGCCATACTTTTGCTTAAGTGGCCATAGCAGTCGTCGAGCTTTGTCCAAGTTCCCATTATCTGGCCAGCTGTTCAGCGGCGCAAATCGTTGTGAACCCGTCCCTCCGCCGCCTCGGCCATCGCCAATACGATATGTCCCCGCAGAATGCCAGGCCATTCGGATAAACAATGGTCCATAATGACCGAAGTCTGCCGGCCACCAGTCCTGACTCGTTGTCATGAGCACTTGAAGATCCCGCTTAAGTGCATCGTAGTCCAGCTTTTTGCATTCTTCACTATAATGAAAATCCGCCCCCATTGGGTTTGATTTACGGTCATGCTGATGGAGAATATTCAACTGCAGCTGATTCGGCCACCAGTCTCTATTAGTCGTACCACTCGTTTTTTGACTAGTTGCACCCCCGTGCATCACCGGGCATTTTCCAACCTTTTCCGTATCCTTGTCCATTTTCCTTCCCCTTTCGTACTAATAAATGATTTCCCTTTCACCATTCATACCTATGAGAAGAACAAGGAATTTAGTATCTTTAATGGGAATCTTTTATCATTAGGTGAGGAACGAGATTGGAATGACCCTTCTTCCTAATCAAATGAAGCTACAACAAATAACCACTCATTTCCGAAAATGAGTGGTTATTTGTGAAGTATGTCAATTCTTACAATTTCAAAGCCTTGCATATCATACATTCCAAATAATATTTATAACACACTTGGTTGATTCAACATCGTAATTAATTTTGATTTATATGCTGCAAATTCTGGTGTAGAAAAAATTTGTTCACCCCTTGGTCTAGGAAGATTTATTTCAATTTTTTCGGCAACTCTTGTAGGCCTATTTGTTAAAACATATACCTCATCTGATAAAAATACTGCCTCATCAATATCATGCGTAACTAGGAGCATTAGATCCTCCCAAATTTCCAGCAACCATAATTGTATTGCATATCGAGTTTGAGCATCCAGGGCACTCAATGGTTCATCTAGTAAAATTATAATTATTCTCTAACATTAATGTTCGCAATAAAGCCACTCTCTGCTTCATCCCACCTGACAAGGTTCTCGGATAGTTTTTTTCAAATCCACCTAATCCATATTTCTCTAAAACAGGGGATGCCTTATTAATTGCGACCTGTTTTGAAGTCCCATTTAATTGTGCACCTAAAATCACATTTTCGATTACGGTTAACCACGGAAGCAATAAATCCTTCTGTAACATGTAAGAAACATGACCAATTTCGCCAGTAATATTTTCACCATACAAAGAGACATCTCCTCCAGTGGGTCTTAATAATCCAGCAATAATGTTGAAAATTGTTGTCTTACCACAACCACTAGGTCCAATGATTGAAGCAACCGTCCATTATGCAGGCATTGGGGAAACGGTGAAACTTTATTTTTGTCGATTTCCTTATCAAAAGGATTGGAAATTGTACCTGTCTACAGATGAATCCTTGTCAGTAATGGAAATGCTTCAAGTATACTCCGTGCGTTGGACGATTGAAGTTTTTTTCAAAGAAGCAAAACAACAACTTCAATTAGGAAGACACCTGCCATCGCGAAGTACCTGTTTGATCTGGAAATCACACCGGTACTGCCATATACACGACCACGGACCAAAGATGGTTTCTTCCGGAAATATGAAGCTTAGAAACGGCAGTTAAGAGGAGTCCATCTTCTTTAGAAATTCAAATTTATGCCAAAAGGGGTTCGGAATGAGACCATTCCGAACCCCTTTTGTCTACAAACTGAACTCACCATAGTTGGCGAGTTTACTTATTATATATGGATTCGGGGTACCTTTTTAAGGAATGCTGATCTCACTCATTATATTGTGCTAAAGAAAAGGTTGAATGAAGAAATAAGATATCAGTGAACTACTCCCACCACTTACCAACCTTACAGGTCGCTTGAAGTGGGGGCTTCTCGACTTAT
>NZ_JXIQ01000152.1 GCF_000934845.1 Mesobacillus subterraneus | reverse complement strand
CGTTCCAATCAACAGCCCGTTAATCAGCAAAACCAAAAAAAGACCGGGCGCAGTTTGCCCGGTTTTCTTTTGCCCTGAAATATTCACTGATTTTCAGAAATAGGCAAATATCACCTGCTTAATAGGCTTTCTTGTAAATCATTCATGCATGAAATAAATGAAAAAAGAATCCATTTCTGATAAGGTTAAAACATCGACGAAATAACCATCAGAAAGGATTCTTATAATGGCTACTTTACTGCAATTAACACTTGATTTCAATCGTCAAATTAAATTAACGAATAATGGAGGTTTGCTATTCTTTTTCCAGGTCATTTATCAATTTCTTCATTTCAGAGATCTCTTTTTTTTGGGCATTTATAATGCTGTCGGCCAACCTCCGAACTCTTGGGTCTGTAATTTGAGCTCGCTCACTAGTTAATATTGCAATGGAATGGTGAGGAATCATGGCTTCCATATAATCGACATCATCCACGAGGACTTGACTTCGCAATAAATAGAGTGAAACGAAGAAAACAACAAGGCTGCCAGCTACAATTCCTGTATTTAATTTGCGATTTTCCAACATATTACGCATAAACGCTAACATAATCATAGTCATTGTGGCTCCCATTAAAAGTGCCATATAAGCCCTGGATTCACTGAAATAGACATGATCCAGTTTATAGGTGTTGAGATATTTAAAGATAAACATGGCAATTGTAGAGACAATAACCATTCCGGCAAATTTCATATATGGCTTCATTCATATCCACCTCTAAAAATAATTTTTTGAATGTGTTTTCTTATGTTAATCAGTTGCTGTCTGCTGCCCATCGAGAATGGTTTTAAGCAAGATGCTTGTTCAACTAACTCCCATTTTTCACTTTTCCTACAAATTGGTTTTCAAATGGAAGCTCGTCCAATGTAGGAACCTCTTCGCAAGGACTTCGCATGTTCATCATCAGTCTCATAAGGCTTCTTAACAAATCGAGCTTGTTCTTTAAAATCCTCATTCTCACCCTGTTTTTTGAACCTTAATCTTAGCTATCAAGCCGTGGTGGGCTGATAGATGTTCGGAAATTAGCCCCTTATCAGTTGCAGGCAATAACATATGGATTCCTCCTGTTCTATTTTTTGGGGTTTATTACTTTCTACCACTTCTTCAAGCAAATAAACTGCATAAAAAATGCACAAACGCTGCCATATACAGCCGGGAGCCATCAGCCAGCGGCTCCCGAGCTAAAAATTCTATTCATTTTGTACATGTTTAAAGTGCTGCAAAGTCATACGTTGCATTTCTTTACTGACAGTTGGAATGAATTCTTCATGAGTATGCTTTATTAAATGGTCATAGATCATCTGCATGCTCACATCCTGATAAGCCATTTGAACATGGATATTTTTCACGTTGGGATCCTTCATCATCAAAGCCGAAGTGAAATTATCGCTGCCCATCAACTTCGCAGTGGACCTTGCTTCAAAAGCAATATTTTTGTCGCTTTCACTAAGATTTCCAGCATTCATATGAAAATCAAAATGTTTCATTTCAGGCAAATGTACTTTATGTGTTTGGTCAGGGTCAATAAGCGCTAGCATCGTCTTGACATGGTTTCTCAATGTATGAATATTCATCTCCAAAATATTTTTCAACATAGGGTTTTGGACTGAAGAATAATACATTTTCAGCTTATTGATGACTCCTTCATGAGTACTTAAATGTTCGACCATAATCCCTAAGTCGACGGCAGGCAAATTCATCTGTTTATCATCCTCCTCTTTTAGTAGGATACTCACCCTGCCGGTGTAAGGTAATTTGTCTTAAAAACTATATTATGTAGCGTCAGTACAGGTAAAACCAATTTTCAACTTAGGGGTAAAGAAGGATCTGTCTGATTTGGCTGCACAAAAAAAAACACCTTGTAAATTCAAGAATATCTCTTGTTTTACTGGTGTTTTGCTGGTTGACTGGGAGTCAAATTTACGCGGCAAATGCCCTGCAAGCCTGGGCACAATGCTGGCAAACTTGGGCGCAATTCTGGGACATCTGATCTGGGAACTTAGAGCATTCCAGTGCACACTGTTCACAGACGTAGGCACAAGAATTGGCAAGAGCTTTTGAGAAAAAGCTGTCTCTTGCAAGGTATTTTGCCATCAGTGTGCACATATCGGCACAATCTCTTACTAACAGAATCTGAACGTCTCTCCTATCATCATGTGGTAAACCAATCAAGTGAGTGACCATATGTTCACATGTTGCTTCACAGTGCTGAACAGTATGCAGCAACGAAGATCCTATCGCCATTTGACCTCCCATAGCCCCCGAATATTGCCCATATTGTCTGAATGTTTGTGTTGAATACAAAACACATACCTCCTTTTATTTAACGTTTTATTTATATGGTGAAGGGAGGATTCTGTGCATGTATCAATGCCCCTACTCGTAAATGAAATTTATTGAGGGATCATCCTTCACAAATAACAGGAAGACAGATTTTCTTCGATTTTAACGGATTTCCGAAAGAAGTCTCCCATCCTCAAGGAATGGGAAGGGCTAAAGCCCAATGAGTAGGTGGGAGA
>NZ_JXIQ01000151.1 GCF_000934845.1 Mesobacillus subterraneus | reverse complement strand
TGCTAGACCCGCCAGCCACAGGACGTGGCGTTATCGGCGGGCAGCGCTTGTCGGGGCTGAACAAGGCGCTTACGCTTTTCATATTGTATTTTTTCCGGGAAAGGGCTATGATGTGTATAGATAGTTAATTAAATTAATTAAGTTAAAAAGACGAGGTGAAGTCATTGCCATCCATTTATCGTGAAATCGAGCAGCTTGTGGCTTATGGCATTCAGGCGGGATTATTGGAAGATGCGGATAAGGTTTTTGCCCGAAATAGAATCCTTGCTGTGTTAAAGCTAGATGACTGGGAAGACGATGCTGGCGAATCAACGGAAAACGCAGATTTGCCGTCTATTTTAAAGAACATCCTTGATTGGGCTGCGGACCACGGCTTGCTTGCAGCCAATACAGTGACAGAACGAGACATCCTCGATACGGAAATAATGAACTGTTTGCTTCCAAGACCTTCGGAGGTAATCAGGAACTTTGAGCAGAAGTATCATACGAATCCCCAGGCAGCGACTGAGTACTTTTACCATTTGTCCAGCGCCTCCCACTATATCCGCGAGGACAGAATCAAAAAGAATAAGCAATGGAAAACGATGACACCGTATGGAGAAATTGATATTACGATCAATCTTTCGAAGCCGGAAAAAGACCCGAAGGAAATTGCGCTGTTGAAGGATCTTCCTTCTTCCAATTACCCGGAATGCCTGCTTTGCAAGGAAAATGAAGGCTACAAAGGAACGCTGCGGCATCCTGCAAGAGCGACGCACCGGATTATTCCCTTGACGTTGAACGAGGAAGGCTGGTATCTGCAGTATTCCCCATATGTTTACTATAATGAGCATTGCATCGTGTTTCGCGATCAGCATATTCCGATGAAAATATCGGCGGAAACATTCAACAGGCTGCTTGATTTTACCGAGCAGTTCCCGCACTATTTCCTCGGTTCCAATGCCGATATCCCGATTGTAGGCGGGTCGATTCTTTCCCATGATCATTTTCAGGGAGGCAATTACCGCTTCGCCCTTGAAAAAGCCGAGGAAGGAGAGGCAGTCCAACTAGACGGCTTCCCTTCGGTGATTGTTGCCCCGGTAAAATGGCCGATGTCCGTCATCCGTGTTAGGGGGAAGAAAGCGGAAGTAGCCGCTGTGTCCACTCTAATCTATCAAAAATGGCTGAAATACAGCGACCCATCAGTCGGGATTTTTTCCGAGACGGACGGAGTGCCACATAACACGGTCACGCCAATTGCCCGCCGCCGAGGCGATTTATTTGAAATCGATGTAGTGCTCAGGAACAATCGAACTTCAGCGGAACATCCAGATGGAATCTTTCACCCGCACAAACAGCTGCATCATATTAAGAAAGAAAATATCGGCTTGATTGAGGTAATGGGGCTGGCCGTCTTGCCGGGAAGGCTGGAATCGGAGCTTTCCAGGCTGGCAGCGTATGTACTGGCTCCTCCTGACGGTAAAGAAAATTGGCAGGAAGATCTGCTCAAACACTGGGACTGGTATCACTCGATCCTGAAAAAATATCATGACATCGATGCAGACAATGTCGGAAAAATCCTCGAAGACGATGTAGGCAAAATTTTTCTGGCAGTTTTGGAGGATGCAGGAGTATTCAAGCAGGATGAGCAGGGATTGGCTGCATTCACAAACTTTATCCAATTGGTAACGGAAAGCAGGGACGACGATGAACAATACGAATGAAGTAAAGAAACTTTTTAAAGAAAAATTTGGCTACACAGAAGGCGTGCGCGTGTTCTTCGCACCTGGCAGAGTAAACTTGATCGGCGAACATACCGATTATAATGGCGGCTATGTGTTTCCAGCAGCACTGACTTTCGGGACTTGGGCTGCCGCAGCTGCCAGGGAAGATGGTCTGTACCGCTTCCGGTCCGCAAACTTTGAGACGAGTGCGGATGTGACGATCACAGAGCTGGTGTACCGGGAAGAGGACGACTGGGCCAATTATCCGAAGGGTGTGCTGAATGAGCTGGTCAAACAAGCTGGCCAAGAGCCGTTCAAAGGCGCCGACATTCTCTACTACGGCAACATTCCAAACGGGGCTGGACTTTCTTCGTCCGCATCGATTGAACTGGCTACCGCTGTGGCGCTGACCAAGCTTGCAGGAGTGGACAGGAATATGCTCGACCTCGTCAAAATTGGCCAGGACGCGGAAAATCAATTTGTTGGCGTAAACTGCGGGATCATGGATCAATTTGCAGTCGGCATGGGCAAGGAAGACCATGCGATTGCCTTGAAATGTGACACGCTTGATTATCATTATGTTCCGGTGAAAATCGATGGCTACAAAATTGTCATCACCAACACGAATAAACGCCGCGGCCTCGCTGACTCCAAGTATAACGAGCGCAGAAACGAGTGCGAGCAAGGGCTGGCGCTGATCCAAACGGAGCTGCCTGAACTGGACTCCCTAGGTAATCTTAGTGTCGAACAATGGGAAAAAGTAAAGCATGTCATCAAAGAGGAAGTAATTGCCAAACGAGTAGAGCATGTTGTAACAGAGGATGATCGCGTTCTTTCAGCAATGAAGGCACTTGAAGCAAATGATCTGAAGAAATTCGGGGAGTTAATGAAGGAATCCCATGTGTCGCTGCGAGATTTGTACGAGGTAACCGGTTTCGAGCTTGATACCCTTTTTGAGGAAGCGTCCAAGGTGGAAGGCTGCATCGGCACTAGAATGACCGGGGCAGGCTTTGGCGGCTGCAATGTCAGCATTGTCCGTGAAGAGGCAGTAGACGAATTCAAGATGGTTGTCTCGGAAAACTATCATGCCAAAACAGGGCTTCAACCAGACTTTTATGTCTGTGATCTTGGCGATGGCGCAAAAGAGGTTTTTTAAAAGGAGGAAGAAAAAATGGCGATTTTAGTGACTGGCGGTGCTGGCTATATAGGCAGCCACACAGTAGTGGAATTAGTGAACCAAGGGGAAGATGTAGTTGTCATTGACAACCTCGTGACAGGCCATGAACAATCCGTAACAGGGGGAACCTTTTATAAAGGAGACATTCGCGACCGCAGTTTTCTTGATCAAGTTTTTTCAAAGCATGAGATTGAAGCGGTCATCCACTTTGCGGCAAGTTCGCTTGTCGGAGAGAGTGTATTTAAGCCGCTCGATTATTATGAAAATAACCTGATCGCCTCGCACACGCTTGTTTCGGCGATGCTTGCTCATCAAGTGAAGAAAATTGTGTTCTCATCAACAGCCGCCACTTACGGCGAGCCCAAATCGGTGCCAATCCTCGAAAAGGATGAAACGAGTCCGACAAGCCCTTATGGCGAGACGAAGCTGGCGATGGAAAAAATGTTCCGCTGGAGCGACGAGGCGTACGGGCTAAAATCGATCTCCCTGCGCTACTTCAATGCCGCCGGAGCACACCCGGATGGAGAAATCGGCGAGGATCACACTCCGGAAAGCCATTTGATTCCGATCATCCTCCAAGTAGCTCTTGGGCAGCGAGAACAGATCAGCATTTTTGGTGACGATTATCCGACGGCGGATGGCACGTGCATCCGTGACTATATTCATGTCATGGATCTCGCAAACGCCCATTGGCTCGCGCTCGAGCATCTCCGCAAAAAGGAAACAAGTGATGTTTTCAATCTAGGCAATGGCACAGGCTTCTCTGTTAAAGAGGTAATTGAAACAGCAAGAAAAGTAACCGGTCACGAGATTCCCGAGGTTGTCAGCCCACGCCGGGCAGGAGATCCAGCTGTCTTGATCGCGTCTTCGGAAAAAGCCCAGACGGCCCTTGGCTGGAACCCAAAATATAATAATTTAGAAACCATCATCGAAACAGCCTGGAATTGGCACAATAACCATCCGGCAGGCTATGGAGACAGGAAATAAGGGGGAGATAGTATGGGGGAAATCGTAAGCAGCCCATTAGCGAAAATAGAAGCTTTTTTAACCGAACATAATTATGATGGAGTCCTGTTCCGCAAGCGCAGCAATTTTGCCTGGGTAACTGGCGGAAAGGATAACCATATCGTTAACACGACAGAAAATGGTGTCGCCGACTTATTCATTTTTTCCGATAAAAAATATTGCATCACCTCGAAAATGGAATCTGCCCGTATTCATGACGAGGAGCTCGCAGGATTAGGCTATGAATTCGTGACTCCTGAATGGTATGAGGACCAGGATGCAGCCGTTCGTGCGCTTTGTGTCGGCAAAAGAATCGCCAGCGATACAGCACTCGAACCGTTCGATCAGCTGACAGGGGAATTGGCTCAGCTTCGGTTCACCTTAACCGAAACCGAACAGGAACGGTATCGCTGGCTTGGACAGAAAGCAGCCAATGCAGTCGAAGAAACGGCGCGGGAAATCAAGCCTGGAATGACCGAATTTGAAATCCAGGCCCATTTGGCTGCCAAGGTGATGAAGGAAGGCATAAATCCGCATGTCCTCCTAGTGTCAACGGATGAACGAGTATTTCGCTACCGCCACCCGATCCCGACAGCCAAAAAACTCGAAAACTATGCAATGATCGTCATTTGCGCCGAAAAATGGGGCCTGATCGCAAACGCAACTCGATTTGTCCATTTTGGCCCGCTCCCACAAGAGCTCGCGGAAAATAAACAAAAACTCGTACAAATTGATATCGCAATGAACCTGGCGACAAGACCGGGAACACCGATAAAAGAAGTGCTGGAAAAAGGCTTTGACATGTACCGCGAAGTAGGCTATGGAGAGGACTGGCGCTTCCTGCACCAAGGAGGACCAACCGGATACGCAACCCGTGAATTCCTCGCAACCCCAGAAGGCCCAGGCATCGTACACGAAAACCAAGCCTTCGCCTGGAACCCCGCCATCCGCGGAATAAAATCAGAGGATACCATCCTAGTCGGAAAAGAAGAAAACGAAATACTCACCCACACAGGAAATTGGGTCTACATCGAAGTAGAAAAACACGGCAAAAAATTCCTCCGCCCAGACATATTAGTGCGGGATTTAAATTAGCAAGAAAAGCGCTTCTCCTTTTGGAAAAGCGCCTTTTTTTTGCCAAAATTAATTGCTGCGTGTCGAGAATAATTCTGCCAGAATCAGCGCCACAGCGCCCATGACGGATGCGTCTTCGCCGAATTTGGAGAGGACAATTTCCGTTTCCTTTGCCGGTGTCGTCAGCGCTCTTTGCTTGATGGTTTCTTTCAGGCTGTCCAGAAGGAAGCTGCCGGCAGCGGAAACACCGCCGCCAATGATGATGCGTTTTGGATTGACGATATGAATCAAGTTGGTGACGCCGATTCCTAAATACCTACCGGCCTGCGCGAGGATATTTCGGCTGAAAGCGTCCCCTGCGACTGCCGCTTCGTAAATCGACTCGCTAGATATTTTAGCTAAATCACCTTCAGCCAGCAAACTTTGCTGACCTAGTTTCAGTTCTGATATTGCTTTTTCAGCGATTGCCGGTCCGGAAGTGAAGGTTTGCAGGCAGCCGTAATTGCCGCATGTGCATTTCGGGCCATTGATATCGATGACCATATGGCCGATTTCTCCGCTGATAAAATTTTGCCCATGAAACAGCTTGCCATTTATGATCATGCCTGCGCCGACGCCACGGCCGACGTTGATGCAAACGAGGCTGTCCACTCCTGCACCATTCCCAAACCATTGCTCCCCGAGACTCATCGCCCGAGCATCATTCTCGATTTTAACGAGCATTTGAAAATGATCTTCGAGGTATTCCTTGATAGGAATGTCCTGAAGCTGGAGGTTGGGAGCGAAGACAGACCGGCCTTTGTCTACATCGACAATCCCGTGCATTGCAACGCCGATTCCAATAATATGTTCCTCGATGACGCCAGCTTCTTGCTTGATGTGGTTGATTGAATCGGCCATTAGCGTTAATAAAGCTTCCTTTGTAACGCCAGCAGGAATGGGGATGATTTCTTTTCTGATTATTTTTCCGTTGATATTGGTCAGCGCAGCCTTTAGGTGATGGGAACCGACATCGAGACCGATGACATGAAACATCGAACTATTTAATGTTAGCATCGTCGGTTTCCGGCCGCCGCTTGATTCTCCCAAAGACTGTTCGATGACGATGCCAGTCTGCAATAATTCCTTAACAAGATTGCTGACAGTAGGCGGGGTAAGCCTGGTAACCTTGGCGATTTCCGCCCGTGAAATTGGCCCTTTTTCGCGAATGATCGTTAAGATGACGGATCTATTTAAAGATTTCATTAACTGGAAGCTGCCAGTTAAAAGCTTTTTGCTCATTTTTGTCCTCCAGTCACTTTGTTAATTAATATTATAAACTAGTATGAGACATTAATGAAGATTTCCCTTTCTTTTTCCGTAAGGTTTTTAGTAAAATGGTTAGTAAGTATTAGTAGGAGGTACTAGAAAACATGCTTGATATCAGCCAAATTAAAGAAATCATCCCGCACCGCTATCCGTTTTTATTAGTCGATAAAATTCTGGAAATCGAAGAAGGCAAAAGGGCAGTTGGCATTAAGAACGTAACAGCAAATGAAGAATTCTTCAACGGCCATTTTCCTGATTACCCAGTTATGCCAGGCGTGCTAATCGTGGAAGCGCTGGCGCAGGTCGGTGCAGTTGCCGTATTAAAGCTGCCGGAAAACCGCGGCAAGCTCGGCTTCTTCGCAGGAATCGACAATTGCCGGTTTAAAAGACAAGTAAAACCAGGCGACCAGCTGCGGCTGGAAGTGGAAATGGTCAAGCTACGCGGACCGATCGGCAAAGGAAAAGCAGTGGCCACCGTCGATGGCGAAATAGCATGCGAAGCAGAGATAACATTTGCAATAAAATAAGCATTCAATGGACCCAATGGAGAATTGGGTTCTTTTTTTACTAAATTTTGAACAGATGACGGAAGATGCAGCACTACAATTAATCGAGTACGCTCAAGATTACTACAAAGATTTTCCCAAATACTATAACTCCCCTAATCGAAAAGGACATTTACCATATATCCTTCACGTTCTGGCACAAGAGAATCTTGAAGGAGTAAAAGCTCTTATACGTGGCTAGTTGGAAGGAGTTACGCAGGTCCGTAGTAGGCCCAAGTTCGGACCGGTTTCCGTCATTTCCTGCAAAAGTAGTCCGAAGTAGGCCCAAGTTCGG
>NZ_JXIQ01000150.1 GCF_000934845.1 Mesobacillus subterraneus | reverse complement strand
CGAGTCGCTTCGGTCCGCCCAATGAAGTCAAAGAACGACTTCACCGGTCGGCCCTCCAGCGCTTGTCGGGGCTGACCAAGGCGCTTGCGCTTTTCTTAAGTGGAAATGTCGATTTCGGAAAATTGGAGATCAACGCTTTTGGGCAAACGAAGCTCTACTACTCCATCGCGATGGGTTGCGGATGCCCCCTTGCGCTTCACAGTTGCAGGCAATACAACGGTGTGTTTATCATCCAATTCGGGTATATGTTCTATAATTACTTGATTTGTTGTGTAGAACAGCTTCATTTTATTAAGCCAGTCACTTTTTAACGGAATTCTGACATATACAAAGTCATGGGTTTCGAAAATGTCGACATTCAGTTGATCTGTCGGTGTATCTGATGGCGGAGTGCTTTGCTGCTGCATTCCTTTTAACCAATCTTCAGGCTTAAACATCCCTTTTATATCCGGCTGGAGCATTTTTCCCATCATTTGTTGAACATAGTTCTCTATTTCTTCCGGTTTCATCTCCAGAAACTTCCTCTGTGAATTTTTATCGAACGGAAACATATTCCATGGAAACATTATATCCCGCCTTTCAATCAGCCCATCATCGATATGGATAGTATATGCAGGCAGCTGCCCAGAGGTTAAAATGAGAGTCATGCTAAAAGTTGCAAAACAGGCAGCTTCTTTTTAGTATAGGGATAAGGAGTCTAACGAAGATGAGGAGTATATATTGTGAAAAATAAAACAGCTTTAATTACCGGGGGTGCGGTCGGAATCGGAAGACGGACAGCCCAGCAGCTTGCCGCCGAAGGAATCAACGTAATCATCAATTACCGAAACAGCAAAAATGAAGCGTTAGAGCTCGCTGCCTATTTAACAGAGAGGTATAGTACAAGGAATATTTGCATTCAAGGGGATATTACGGAATATGAGGCATGCAGAAAAATTGTTGCTGACGCATTAAAGGATTTCTCTGCCATTGATATTGTCGTTCATAATGCAGGACCATATGTCTCTGAAAGAAAAAAAATGGGGGAGTATGGCATTGATGAGTGGAATTATATTATTAATGGAAATTTGAACGCTGTTTTTTATTTATCAACTCTTATCATTCCCTCAATGAGAGAGCGGAAGTGGGGGAGAATTATTACGGTTGGTTTTGACAGGGTCGAGTCAGCTCCTGGCTGGATTTACAGGTCTGCATTTGCAGCCGCTAAATCCGGCTTGGCTTCATTGACAAAAACGATTGCGCTAGAAGAGGCAGAGAATGGCATTACTGCAAATATGGTCTGTCCTGGAGACATCATTGGTGATTGGAAGGAGAAAACAATCGAAGCTTCCCTTTATACTGCGGATCCAACTGTTCCGGTAGGTAGGCCGGGTACCGGACAAGATGTGTCAAGAGTCATCAGCTTCCTGGCGAACGAACAATCCAGTTTTATAACTGGCAGTATCATTCCGATCACTGGCGGAAAGGATGTTTTAGGTAAAATCTTTCGGGAAAAATAAATGTGATCATTCAAAATAGAAAAAACGCCCGAAAAGGGCGTTTTCTTTATGCTTCCAGTAATTGTGAAGTTTCTTCTTCCTGGGGAACAAATCTCTTAAGATAAAGCGTATATTGATCTTTTGGAATTTCAAAAAGGTCATAAACATCTCCGGCAGCATTTAGTTGTTCGTAAATATTTTTTCGTGTATCGTTTGCTTTCACAGCATAAGGCAGCTTCTCTGCAGCCTTGAGAGAGCGGACATTCACTTTCCTGATCCTCATGAAAATCGTCTCAATCCCCAGCTCATAAAATAATTCCTGAAAAAAGGCATCCTTTGCCAAATTATTATAGCCCTTGCCGTGATAAGGCTTGCCTAGCCATGTACCTAAAAATCCAGCGCCTTCCTGAATGTCATAAAGATTGATTGTGCCAATCGGTGCGCCCCATTCATCAAGGATCGTTCGAGAAATCAGTTTACCCTGTTCTTCCGCTTCCATCGTTTGTTTCGTAATAAATACGAATTCTTCATAAGAATTGGCTTTTTGACGCACAAAAGGAAAGACGTCCGGATGCGCCATCAGCTCAAATAACTCGTGACAATCATGAAGATCGCGTTTCTTGAGCATTAGTATCCCTCCACACAGGGCAGTCCTGTCCCGTACGCGTACGAATGTACTGTACGGCCACCCTCGAAATTTTTTGTAAGTTGCTAAAAAATTCCGGGGTGGGAATCGAACCCACTAGAACCAGGATACTGGTGGCGCACCATTTGCCTTCCCTAATCATATTGCTTTATGAAATTGTATTTCCAAGAAGTATATTACATGATAATCACAAAAAAGCAAATAGGTTTTTTATCTTTTTTTTCTGCGTTTTTTTGCCAAAAATCTACACTGCTTTTCGACTATTTTTGATAAATAATTTGCTTCCATTTCCTTTACAGATTTTCCAAACTGGAAAGCCAACTACGGTGCGATTATAATGAAAAAGTTCGGCAAACATGAAACTTTTTTACAGCCATTTCGTATAGTTAACTATAGGAATTTAAGGGGGAACGACTATGCCAAGAAATGATGAACGGCTTTTTGCAGCCGGAATTTATTTAATCAGCTTTTTCACCGCGTTTTTAGGACCACTCATTATCTGGCTTATAAAAAAAGATGATTCTAGCTATATTGATTACCACGGAAGAGAATATATGAACTTTTTTATTTCTTATACTGTATATGGAATTGTCAGCGGTATTCTTGTCATTTTGCTGATTGGAATTTTTATGTTGTGGATCATCGGGATATTGGCGGTGATATTCACGATTGTGGGTGCAATAAAAGCTTATGAAGGGAAGGAATATCGAATTCCCTTCATCTTTAGGATTTTGTAGGTAAAAAAGATGTTTCCTTGATTCGGCAGTATTCCTGCCGAATCGTTTTTTTTACCTCCGTATAGGATAACCATCAGCTTTGTTTCTTTCAGAAAAATCTAGCATGACTTGTCGCCTTAAATAATAGACATAGAATGATGAAATAGATTTTCTTCAAGGAGATAATAGATATGAGTATCCGGGAGTTTTACCAACAAAAGGCCTATCTTCATTTAAATAGTTCTATCTTATCAGCTGTAATTCTTTTGGTGACTGTAACGTTCAGTCTAATCCTTGCCTGGGAGTTGCCTTTTTTCCTTGTTTCGACTCCTTTTCTGGCTGTCAGCCTGATCCATTATATTGGTTTTATAGCGTATAAAAATAAGACAGAAGGGACACCTATCCCAGTTTCCTGCTATCACGATAAACAACTATTCGAGCAAAACAGCCTTCTTCTAGCTTTTGCTCCTGCACCTGCTTTAAGAATGCTATTGTTTACTCCTGATGGGATGCCTGCAGGGGAACTGAGAGAAGTCAAAGTTAGGAAATACCGCTGGGTCCTCCCTGGCTTTGTTGATAAAAAAATCAGGAAGCAGATTGGAATTTATGACTTTCGTGGGAAGATGGAAGGCAGCCTCTCCGAAGAGGGGAGAAGGTTGAAATTACGGAATTCACAAGGGGAAGTCATCGGGTTATTTTATCCAGGTAGAAAGCAGTCGGGTACTACTGGCATGGCGTTTGTAAACAACGGAAAAAAATTGAAAGTCGAAGAATGCTTCGGCCTGCACCATGATATGAAGCTGATACGGACAGAAGGGGGGGTCGCGGCCAGACTTCAAACGGGCTGGATGCCCCTTGAGTGGACTCAGTACTTTAAAGAGGCAAATACACCCGTACTTGCCTTCGACTATCATTTAAGTAAGGATGAGCGGCTAACAGTATTTGCTGCTCTTGCCATTCGCTATATGTATTACGATCATTAGTTTGAAAAGTTTCCCACGCTGTGAATTTTCTGAAAAAAGATGGATAATTTGCTGCAAGACAGCGATTCTATTGAACAATTCCGATATTTATGGCATCTTGTAATATAACGAAGGATTTTGGGGGCGTAAAAATGTTGATTGATTTAATAAAATGCCATGGATCGAATAATGATTTCTTGCTGATTGATGAAAGTGATCGCAATTATCAATTGGATGACTTTAAAAGGCGGGATTTAGCGTTGGCGCTATGTGACCGGGAAAACTCGCTGGGGGCAGATGGTATCCTGTTCATCCGTCCTAGCAAGGTCGCGGAGGCGCAATACCGCATTTTTAATTCGGACGGTACGGAAGCATCGATGTGCGGAAATGGTCTTCGTTGTGCTGGCAGGTATGTATGCGAGAAGCTGGGAGTGGAGGAAGCAGTCATTGAAACGCTGAAAGCTAACCTGAAGGTCAGGAAGCATGAAGAAATTTTCAGTGGTATTCCAACCTATCAAGTAGAAATTTCTCCGGTCACTTTTCATTTGAAGGATTTGCCATTAAATCTGGAACAGGATACCCTACTCCAGGAGAAGATTCCAGGATTGTCAGACGAATTAACATTCACAGCGCTGGCGGTTCCTAATCCGCACTTAACAACCATTGTTAGCAAAGAACAGTTAGATTCTAATTTGCAGACTGAACTTAGTGTAAAAGTGAACCAGCCTAATGATTTATTTCCTGATGGAGTGAATGTCAGCTTTATCAGGCTACTGGAAAAGGGAAGTATTTTTGTCAGGACGTATGAGCGAGGCGTCGGCTATACAAACGCCTGTGGCACAGCAATGTCGGCCTCCACTCTTGTTACATGCTTGATGAATGAAAATGAATGGGAACAGCCAATTGATGTGTACAACAATGGTGGAATGGTACGGTGTGCAGTCCATAAGAAGGGTGATACCTTCACCATTGACTTGATTGGCAACGCAACCTTTGTCTATTCCGCCAAGATGGACGTTGATTTTACTGTCGATGGAATCCTTACGGAAATTTTTGAACAGGAAAACTTCCATGAAGATGCACAATATGAAAAGCTGCAGGAGCATGCCAAAAAGTATCTCAGCAGATTTTAAAAAGCATAGACATATTCAAGGCTAGAAAAAATCCTGACGGTCCGCTTCAGGATTTTTTCTTTTTTAATATGTCTAAAACTGGCTCGAAATCCTGCTCGGCTTTTGCAGCAAAGTAAGTTCGGAACGGGCAGCCTAACTTTTTTACACGTTCGCTAATCGCTCCGAGATGGAAATCCTCGATTTTCAAGTCCTCGGTCACTTCTTCCCAAAAGAGTGGTGTTGCCACACCGGCATGAGATTGTCCTCGGGCGGAATAGGGGCTGACAATCGTTTTGCCTTCCGCATGCTGGATATAATCGACATACAGCCTGTTGCCTCTGTTTTTTTTCAGCCTTTCGATCGTGAAAGAATCAGGGTCCTTTGAGACGAGATAGTTGGCGATAAAAGTGGTAAACAATCTGGTGTCATCATAGCTGTATTTATTGGAAGGAAGTGGAACGTAAATTTGTAGCCCTTTGTTTCCTGATGTTTTTAGAAAGCTGATCAGCTTCAGTTCATCAAGGACTTCCTTAATATCCATCGCAGCTTTAATTGCCAGATGGAAATATTCCCTTGACGGAGGATCAAGATCGAAAACGATTTCTTCCGGCCCTTTGCTATGGATCGTTTGAAAAGGAATATGAAATTCGACGGCAATTTGGTTCCCCAGCCATAAAAGTGTCTGCATATTGTTGCAGACAATGTACTCAATGCCTTCCCAATGGGAAGTTTGGACAAACTTCGGTGCATAATCAGGGACGTTTTTTTGGTAAAAGGCTTCTCCGAACATGCCATGCGGAAAACGGATTACTGTTAAATGCCTATCTTTAAGGAAAGGAAGCATATACGGCGAGATTTCCCTTAAATAATGGATATAATCAATCTTTTGGATTGGCGGATCTTCCCAAAGCGGTTTGTCAGGATGCGTGATTTCCGAATTCTTGGGCAGATTCTTTTGCTGAAGAATAAATTTTTCATACGTACAGGCTGCTGGAGTTAAATCAAACCTGAATTGATGGAAATGGGGCTCACGGAGCTGGTTCTCATAGATTTCAAGGTATTTTACTTCCAGACAGATTGCTGGCTCCACATAGATGAATTGATGATCTTCACGGCTTTTGTTCTGCTTGATGATCTGCTGAAGAGAATTTTTTTCCTCAGGCTTAAAGCCGAAGACTACTAGCCCTATTTGGTGTAATTCCTGCCCTTTATAAACAGAGAGATAAAAATATCCATTTGCTTTTTCATAAGCAGTCACAAAACAGGAGACATATTTCCAGTTTTTTGTTTTTACCCATGTCTGTGTACGTTTTCCTTCCTCCCATTTGCTATTGACTTGTTTTGCAATGATTCCCTCACCGTCATACATAACAACTATTTCCCATAAGCTATCCAGATTTGTTTCACTGCCAACAAGCTGTAAAAGCTCCGGATGTTGAGGGTTCGGAGATGGAGGCAACTCAAGTTGTGTGAATAAATTGTTGAGCTGATTGCGTCTGTTTTGGTAACTCTCACTCGTCAAACTTTTTCCTTTTATTTTTAGAAGGTCAAAAACCATCAGCCGGCAAGGATTTCTCGTTGATTCCGCCCTGATTCTTTCCTGAGACCTCATCCTTCCCCTAATTTGGATGGCTCCAAAGTTTGCTTTATACGGGTTTTCAAGGGAAACAAGTTCGGCATCAAAAGTCAGTGGCAAATAGGGCGCAAACCTCTCCTTATTAGCGTGAAGGAAGTCAGAGATTTCCGGGAACAATGGCAGCAACTCCTTCCCATTCCTGCTTGTCATTTCGATTTCATGATCCCAGGACAATTGCGCTCGAAAGCCATCATATTTAACTTCATAACGCCATTTTTCTCCCCGGGGTGCTTCAAATGCAAGTGTTGGGAGCATCGGTTTCAGCATTCTACCCATCCTTTCGTCGGTCTTATTTATATTGTCCCAGTTTGCGTGCAAACTAGTAATGTTTTCATGAATGATTTATGAATTATGAAGCAAGTTAGTATTAAAAAGATAAGGTGGAGAATGCCATGCATACAATTTGGAAGGGGAGCATCAGCTTTGGGCTTGTTAATATCCCAATCAAGCTTCATGCTGCAACGGAGGATAAAGACATTAAGCTTCGAACACTTCATAAAGACTGCCACTCGCCGATTAAATATGAAAAAACATGTCCGGTTTGTGACAAAGAAGTGAAGAATGAAGACATTGTCAAAGCGTATGAGTACACGAAAGGGAAGTTTGTCATCCTTGAAGAGGAAGATTTAGAAGCATTGAGGAAAGAAAATGAAGACAAGGCCGTTGAAATTATTGATTTTGTGAAAATAGCCCAAATTGACCCAATTTATTTTGAACGAAGCTATTTTATCTCACCAAATGAGAGCGGCGGAAAAGCCTATTCTCTGTTAAGAAAGGCACTGGAGGAATCACAGAAGGTAGGTATTGCGAAAATCATGATTCGTGCCAAGGAACAGTTAGCTGTAATCCGGGTATATGATAACACCTTGGTCATGGAAACAATTCATTTCCCAGATGAAGTCAGGAAAACCGTGGATGTACCAAACGTCCCTTCGGATGATAAGGTGACCGAAAAAGAGCTGGAAACAGCCATCATGCTCATTGATCAATTGACCACCGAATTTGAACCAGATAAATATAAAGACGAATATCGGACAGCATTATTAGACTTGATTGAAGCAAAACGCACCGGCAAAGAACTGGTGATACCAACAGAAAAAGAGCCTGTATCCAATGTGACAGATCTAATGGCAGCTTTGCAGGCTTCTATTGACCGAACAAAGCCAGAAGCAAAGAAGGAACCTGCCGCTGCAAAGAAAAAGAAAACAGCCATAAAACCAAAGGCAAAGGAAAAGAAACAAGCCTGATGAACTTATGCCGGCCTGGCTTTTATGATGGCCGGTTTTTATCATAAAATCAGAATTTATAAACCGGGGTTTTAATGATTCTATTGGTTTTGAGGGGTGTGAATGGACTGTAAGAGAGATGTAAGAGCGACTATAGGCGTTATCGACGGTTAGAGAGAAAATATCAACGGTTATGGCGGTTTTATCGACGGTTAGAGAGAAAATATCAA
>NZ_JXIQ01000149.1 GCF_000934845.1 Mesobacillus subterraneus | reverse complement strand
CCCTTATGCGAGCATTTCCACCTCTATAAGGGCATCTTTCATGCGGAATGATACCTTGGAAGCAATTTCACAGTTACTTCTCTTATTAATATAATTTTTGTCATTTGGATCATCGAAATAAGTAAATCTGTTTCCATTTTTTTATCCTAATACATCTTTGACTTCATCGGGCGGTCCAAAACGTCTCAAGGGGCTAGACGCTGGAGCTGGACAATTCTCGAGGTAAATTTCAAAAAAAGAGGCGGACTCAAATGGCCGCCTCTCTTCTTGTTTTATGCTTCTAGGCTTGCCATTGGTCCAAAAAATTCAAAGTGAATTCGGTCTTCTGTTACACCTAATGCTTTTAAGGAAGAATTGACTGCTTTCATAAATGGTACCGGGCCGCAAAAATAGAAGTCTGCTTGGTCAAGATCAATATTTTCCTTGAGCCATTTTTTGGTAATATATCCTTCCACATCAAAGCTGTTACTCTGGCGGTCTTCTTCGGTTGGCTGGTCGTAGAATACGACAGAATTCACCTTTGCTTTTGCTGCTGTTGCTGCTACTTCTTCCTTCAGGGCATGCACTTTTCCGTTCAGGGCTGCATGAATAAAGGTAACTTCTTTTTCTGGATTCAACTCCGCTACGGTGTTCAGCATGCTGACCATTGGAGTCAGGCCAACACCGCCGCTTAGCAAGACAACGGGTGTATCCCTTTCTGTATCAAGGAAAAAGTCGCCTGCTGGTGCACTAATTTGCAAAACTTCGCCTTCCTCTACACTGTTGTGCAAGTAATTCGAGACTTTGCCATCCGGAGTTTCGATGCCAGCTTCTTTTTTTACGCTGATACGATAATAGTCTTTTCCCGGTGCATCAGACAAACTGTACTGGCGAATATGGGTAAACTCTTCGCCTTCGATCTCTAACTTGATGCTAATATACTGTCCTGGTTTGAATGAAGCAAGTGCCTTACCGTCAATCGGCTTCAAATAGAAAGAAGTGATGACTTCACTTTCCTCAACCTTGTTCGCAACAATAAATGGACGGAATCCCTTCCAGCCGCCGTTTTGACTTGCAGCTTCATCGTACATTTCCGCCTCGACAGAGATGAATGCGTCTGCGATCACGTCATATGCTTCGGTCCATGCATGGATAATTTCATCTGTAGCCGCATCTCCAAGAACTTCCTTTATTCCTAGCAGCAAATACTTTCCAACGATTGGGTAATGCTCTGGCAGGATGCCTAGACTGCGATGCTTATGAGCGATCTGGTTCACAACCGGCAGAATCATTTCAAGGTTATCGATGTATTTTGCAGCAGCATAGACAGTACCTGCAAGTGCTCTTTGCTGTCTGCCCTGCTTTTGGTTTGCATGGTTAAAAATGTTCAGTAACTCTGGATGGTTTTCAAACATTCTTTTATAAAAAACGGTCGTAATTTGTTCTCCGTGCTCTTCAAGGACTGGTACTGTCGATTTAATGATGTCAATTGTTTTTTGATCTAGCATGTCAAACACTCCCTTATGATGTATGTCCATATTTTGTAGTTTACCTTATTCCCATAGTGATTATAATAAATTATTTCCGCAAACTAAGTGATGCAAATCACACTATAGTAAAATAGTTCTTTAGAACGATAACACAGGAATTAACCTAAATTGTTGACGAGTAGATAAGAAAAACCGGGCAAAAATCGCATGGTTCTTTTTTGGGTTTGGCTGATAACCGATTTTCACCCCAAATACTCACAGGATCGGTTTTTTTGGTAAGAACTTAGAACCTGTCAAAATAACGGGGCTTTCTTGACAACTTCCCGCTCTACACCTCCAAACCTGTCAAAATAACAGGGCTTTCTTGACAACTTTTCGCTCTACATCCTCAAACCTGTCAAAATAAATTTGTCCAGCACCAGCACTTAGCCCAATGCTTAGGCAAGCCGTTTGCCGCTAACTCCTTGAGACGTTTTTCGCCTTCGTGTCTATCAACAAAAAAGATTCGTTTAAGATTATTTGGCTCCATGCCTCGATTTTCCTGCAATTGCAAAAAAAGGGTAAACATATAATCTCTGATATTAAAAAAATAAAAGCACTGCCTAAGCAGTGCTCTCTCCACCATTTCTAAAGCTGAAACCGTTCTTCAAGAACAGTAACTTCCTTGATTCGTTGTCTATTCAATTCAAAGCAGATGCCAGGCCTGTCTGGCACTTGGATCATTCCGTTTTCCACCTCAATCTCAGGCTGAATGATATCTTGTTCTCAATAGCGGTCTGATCCAGAGATATCGCCTGGGATTGTAAATCCAGGAAGTGAAGCAAGCGCAATATTATGTGCTCTTGAAATGCCGAATTCCATCATGCCCCCGCCCAGACAGGAATGCCTTTTGAGTGGCAGTAATCATGGATTTTTTTTGCTTCGCCAATCCCACCGACCCGGCCAACTTTTATATTGATGACGCCGCAGCTGGCAAGTTCGATTGCATTCTTGGCGTCTTCAAAAGTAACGATACTTTCATCCAGGCAAATGTGGGTTTTGAGTTGGTACTGAAGCTTGGCATGATCAAGAATATCATCATCAAAAAGTCTTTCAGCATATGGTAAGCGGTTTGCACCGTTTCCTCCGTATACCATGGAGATGAAAATGCTACCCCTTCCCCATATCCAATAATGCCATTACGATCCCACTTCTATAATGATCGCTTCCCTGTCGGTCACCGACTCTAAATGAGTCATGAAGGGCTGCTTCAATTGCATGTTAATCACCTTTAAATGGACGGATTTAATGTTCACTTTCGTCACGCTCCGCTTCCAGCCATTCACGCAGAGTGCGTCTTAGTAATTTCTTTGCAGCATTGCGCGGCAGGCGGTCAACAAAGTAAACCTTTTTCGGAACCTTATATTTGGCTAATTTCCGTTCACAAAACGCAAACAAATCTTCCCCTCGTAGGCCCGATTCTTTTTTCACAATAAAAGCGACAGGCATCTGTCCCCATTGCTCATCAGACATTCCAATCACGCCGGCATCAGCAACCCCGGGATGGGACTGCAGGACGCCTTCAATCTCAGCGGGATAAATATTTTCTCCGCCAGAAATAATCAAATCGGAACGGCGGTCCAGAACATACAGGAATCCTTGATCATCTATATAGCCTATATCGCCTGTATAGAGCCAGCTATCGCGGATTTTATCAGCTGTTTCTTCAGGGCGATTCAAGTACCCGGCCGTCACGTTTGGACCTTTTACAATAATTTCTCCCTCTGCACCAGGCGGGACTATTTCGCCAGCATCGTTGACGATTTGAATTTGATTAGGGAACAATGCCTTCCCAGCAGATCCCAGCCGTTCCATGCTGTATTCAGGTGACAATGTTACCACTTGTGACGAGGTTTCTGTCATCCCATACGTTTGAAATACAGGGATCTCTTTTTCCAAACAGGCTTGAAGTAACGGCAATGTAGCTGGCCCTCCACCCAACAGCATGCAGCGGAAGGAATCCGGCAATTTGTTTTCGCCCATTCGGTCGATGATCCGCCTTAACATCGTACTGACAACCGACAGAATCGTTATGTCGTATCGCCCAATGTCTTCGAGTACCTTTTTCTCATCAAAGGAAGAATGTAAGACAATCGGCATTCCATATATTTGTCCTCTCATTAAAATCGAATAACCGCTGATATGGAAAATCGGCACAGTACAAAGCCATTTATCATGAACATGTAATCCTAGGTTAAGCGCAGAAGCATTCGTGCTCCACCAATGATTTCCATAAGTTTGCATGACCCCTTTCGGATTGCCGGTCGTGCCCGATGTGTACATGATAGAAGTAACTTCATTCAGCTCGTACTCGTCAAGAATGAAGGGAGTTATTCCGTTTGTTTCTAACAAGTCTTTGGTGCTAATCTTTCTTGCATTTGCAGGAACTTCTGACACCTTCCCATTGAACCGTGTTTCGTACACAAGTACCGTCGCTTGGCTATCATCCAGCTGCCAAACCAGCTCTTCTGCTGTTAGGCGATGGTTCAAAATAACCACCCTGATTCCTGCCATTTGTAAAGCGTATAAAATAAAGACAGCTTCCGCTTGATTGGAAAACAGCACAGCAGCTGTTCCACCCTTTTTCAGACCCAATGCTTCCAGTTTTCCTGCGTACCATTTTGCCTTTTCAAACACTTGTTGATAGGTATAGGCATGTTCTTCAAAGATTAGCGCTACCCGGTCCGGAGATAGCTCAGCCCGCTTTTTCAGCCAATTCGGCATCGTTTCAGCCATGGTTGTCATCCTTTCTCTCTATACTAAAACAGCTTGATGGAAGGCCATCAAGCTGTGTCAAACTTCATAATCAAGGGAACCTAGGAAACTGGCCAAAGTTTGGCTTGCGTTTTTCCTTGAACGCATCGCGGCCTTCCTTCGCTTCATCTGTTGTGTAGTAAAGCAAGGTTGCATCTCCTGCCATTTGCTGAAGTCCGGCAAGCCCATCCGTATCAGCGTTCATTGCAGCCTTCAGGAAACGAAGTGCAGTTGGGCTCTTTTCGAGCATTTCTTCACACCATTTGATCGTTTCCTCTTCAATTTGAGCAAGAGGCACAACTGTGTTAACTAGGCCCATCTCCAAAGCTTCCTGTGCATTGTACTGACGGCAAAGGTACCAGATTTCACGAGCCTTTTTATGACCTACAATTCTTGCGAGGTAGCCTGAACCATACCCTGCATCAAAGCTTCCTACTTTAGGACCTGTCTGGCCGAAAATAGCATTATCCGCCGCAATAGTCAGGTCACATACGACATGGAGCACATGGCCGCCGCCGATTGCATAGCCTTTTACCTGTGCGATGACTGGTTTAGGGATAACCCGAATCAGGCGCTGCAGGTCCAGGACATTCAAGCGGGGAATTTCGTCTTCGCCAACGTACCCACCATGTCCGCGCACCTTCTGGTCTCCGCCAGAGCAGAATGCATCGTCTCCAGCCCCAGTAAGGACAATTACGCCAACACTCGAATCATCACGAGCAAAAGAAAATGCATCGATCATTTCCATAACTGTTTTAGGACGGAAAGCATTGCGCACTTCTGGACGGTTAATAGTGATTCTTGCAATGCCATTATATGTTTCATACAGAATATCTTCGTAATTGCGTTCTGACACCCACTCAACTGTCATTTTGATACCCCCTATTATGTATTCAACAAAAACTCACTTACTATTGTACCAAATTTTTGTTGCTCTTCCACATGAATTGCATGTCCACATCCATTTATCGTCAAATTTGTCGATTTCGGCAGTTTTGCCGCCATGTCGGCGGCTATTTCGCAAAATTTATCATCAAGCTCTCCTGTAATCAGCAGGGTGTCGAAATCAAAGTTCACGAGCGCATCCCACCAGGACGGCTGTTTACCAGTTCCCATACCCCGCAGGCTGTTTGCCAGCCCGACTGGATCATTCTTCAGCCTTTGACTTCTTATTTGTTCCCTTACTTTTTCCGGCAGATTCTGTTGTGATTGAAAAAGCGGGATCGATTGCCAAAAATCGATGAATTTTTCTATGCCTTCCTCTTCCATTTTGACTGCCAATTTTTCGTCCTGTATGATTCGTGCTTGACGCTCTTCAGGCGTTTTCAGTCCAGGTGTCGTGCTCTCAAGAACGAGTTTCCTTACTCTTCCAGGATACAGACTAGCAAAAGCAATCGCTATCCGACCGCCCATTGAGTAGCCAAGCAAGTCTACTTTTTCAATACCGAACTGATCTAAAAGAACCTTAAGGTCATTTGTTGCCTGCTTGATATCATATCGCTTCATATCGCCTGGCGATTCAGTCTCTCCATGCCCAATGAGATCCAACAACACCAATTCTGAATGCTGTCCCCATACCGGACAAAACGGCTTCCATGTAGAAGCCGCTCCGGTAAAACCGTGAAGCAATACGAGCGGAAATCCGCTGCCGTATCGCTCGACATGATACTGGATTCCATTAATCATCGTTTTCAAGTTTCATCACCTTTTACCATTGCGCTTATTTCCCGGGAAACAGATTTCCACAAATTTCGATGTTCGGTCATGTTCGACTCCCTTGTTGTGCGAATTTCCATTACCTTCAAGCCTTCAACGTGCTGGTTTTCGGTAAATGTCTTGGAAAAATGCGTCCAGTCTTTTATCAGGTCGTATTTTCCTTTGTACATTGCAACTACATGACGGAAATCAAGATCGAGCGGAGTGCCAAAAAGCATCTCGAAATGCTTTGGTTCATTTGCCTGGGGCAGGAAGGAGAAGATTCCTCCGCCATTATTATTAATTAGTAAAATGTTAATATTGATAGCATATAATTTTGACGCCAATAGCCCATTCAAGTCATGATAGAAAGTTAAATCCCCGAGCACGAGGTAACATGGCTGCGATACACTCGCTACCCCAATGGCAGTAGACACAATTCCGTCGATGCCATTGGCTCCTCTGTTGGCCATGACTCTAATTTTCTTTTTATTGAACAGAAAAAAGGAATCGAGGTCGCGGATCGGCATGCTGTTGCCGACGAATAGAGTCGCACCTTCAGGAAGCATTTCATTTAGCAGATGGAACAGCTTGCCTTCACTCAATTCCTCCGTATCGGCAATTCCGATTAGCTGGTGCCTTGCCGTATCGTTTAACGCAAGCCACTTATCCAAGTAAGCAGTTTCAGGAACATAGTCGACCAAACTGCTGATCTTCTCACAAAAAAGTGCTTCATCACAATAATACATATCGTTAGCCGACATAGTAGGTTCACGCCAGCCGGCACCACTATCAATCACAATCTGCCGGGCATGGCGGTTCTCTTTGATAAAGGTGGTCAGCGCCTTTGACACAGGCATCGCACCAAAGCGGATGATCACATCGGGTTTTAATGCTTCCTTTGCGTCTTCGTTACGCAAAAACGCATCATATGTATCGACAATATGCCTTCCGTCATGTTCACCGCTGCGCAGCTGTGATAGCGGGTCGGCGATTATTGGGAATTTCAGGATGTCTGCAAGTGCCAATACGCGTTCAGTAAAATCATCGCTGTCAATTTGCCCGCAGACGATCATCCCGTTTTTATAGACTGCAAGCTCTTCCGCAATCCTTGCAAACATGGCATCTGATAAACTGATACGTCCGGTTTGGATTTCGACATATCTGCCAGTACGATCAGTCAGTTCGAACAATTTTTCATCCAACTTCGGAATCAATGGTTCCCTGAACGGAAAGTTCAAATGGACTGGTCCCTGCGGATAACTAGATGCTGTTGCAACTGCTCTGCTACAAACAGTACGAGCATAGCGAATCATTTCCTCTGTTTTGTCAGGCAGCGACATCTCTACAAACCATTTAACATTCTTACCATACAAATGGATTTGGTCGATTGCCTGCGGCGCTCCGACATCGCGCAGTTCATGCGGCCGATCAGCTGTCAGAACGATCAGCGGAACCCTTGAAATACGTGCTTCTATGACTGCAGGGTAATAATTGGCCGCGGCCGTTCCAGATGTACAAAGGAGTGCGACGGGTTTTCGGGTTGCCTTGGCAATTCCGAGGGCGAAAAAGGACGCAGAACGCTCATCAACGAGAATATGGGTTCTCAGCTCAGGATGCTCTGCGATCACCAGTGCCATTGGCGTTGATCTCGAACCAGGACTGATAACAACATCCTTCACTCCAGTTATGGATAATTCTGCAACAAATGCAGCAATATACGCTGTTAAATCTTGCTGGTCACTCATGTTATCTTTCCTCCAAGCGCTGTAAGCATCGGCCGGAACTTGATGCTAGTTTCTTTGTATTCACTTTCGGCATTTGAATCTGCCACGACTCCACATCCGGCAAATAAGGAAGCCTCTTTCCCCTGAATCAGTCCAGACCTAATCGCTACCGCAAATTCGCCGTTTCCCTGATAGTCCATCCAGCCAACCGGTGCGGCGTACAGTCCTCTGTCCAACTGCTCCATTTCCCTAATTTTCTCGATAGCTGCCTGTTTTGGCAAACCTCCAAGAGCTGGAGTCGGATGGAGCCTGTTTACAAGGTGAAGAATCGATGTGCCTGCCCGATTTTTACCGATGACTGGGGTATACAGATGCTGGATGTATTTCATCTTCATTAACACAGGCTGTTCTGGAAGAAGGACCTCATTACAGGTTTCCTCCATCGCCTCTTTGATCATTTCCACAACATATTGGTGTTCCATCAAATTTTTCTGATCAGATAAAAGTTCACTGCCAAGCCTGTCATCTTCTTCAGGCGTATTCCCCCTTGCAATTGAACCTGCAAGGCATGCTGAATACAGGCTTTTCCCTTCTTTTTTGACCAGCCTTTCGGGTGAGGCACCGATAAAACAATCGTTATTGGATTCTAAAACAAATGTAAAGCTGTCGTTCTGATGATCTAAAAGATTCACCAGAACCCTTTCTGCCTGAACTTCTTCATCGAAATGCAGTCGTAGTTCCCTGGCGAGGACAACCTTTTTCAGTTCGCTTTGTTTCAAATCTTTCACGACATGTGTGATCGCCTGCTTCCATGCTTCCGGCTCGATTTCCACCATTTTCTTGAGTTTTGGCTGAGCGAATGACTGTTTCATGGCTGCCTTCGAGAGTACTTCTTGGCGTTCCCTAGACACCTTCTCAAATAAAGTAAGATCATCATGATGGGTACAAATGACGTTTGTCGTTAGAAACATCTCACCATTGCTCAAAGTCAGCATATATTTTGGAATTTGAAACAATGCTTCAGGAAACTTCGACCATAAAGCAGTTCCCTGTTTCTGCGGGTCAAAGGAGAAGCCTCCGAACAAAGTCGGGCCCATTCCATTGCGCTGGTATTTATTAATGATTAGTGCGGAATCCATGAAGCGCTTCCACTCTTTTTCAACATGAAAAAAGCGGTCAGCTGCCTGATCCGACTGAATTTGACCGCAAATCCCCAATCCCGCAAGGACTAGTTTTCCCTCAGGATCCTTCCAGAAAAAACGTTCTCCTAAGTACTTTTCCCGTCCTGCAGCAAAAAAATCAACTGGATCGAGATGCTCTATTTTATGAACCTCGCTCACCAAAATCGACTGTGATCGTCCCTTGGCACGCGCTATTCCATTAAAAATTCCCTGTTTTAGTTCCGTTTCCTGAATGGCAACCAAAAAAATCCCCCCAATAACAGCCTCTCCACTGTTATCAAACGTTTAAAAGCTTATTTTAAGATACACCTCATACCTCATGATGTCAATTATAGCAGGCTTTTTAGCGGAAAAGCTTTGCATAAAACTGGGGAAATCCCCTGCTTATACGTGAAAATACTAATTGACAGTGGATATGTGAATATCTACACTTATAATTGTAAGGGAATTTAGCTGATATGGGCATGGTGTTTTTGACAATTTTCGTTCTTTTAGATAAAATAGTAAGGTTTGATAGATTGATACTAAGGGAGAGAATTAGATATGCAATCACAGCTACAGCATAATTCTTCGCCAACAGTGGAGAAAGCAAGCTGGAAAGTCTGGTGGCAATTAACCCGTCCTCATACTTTGACTGCCGCATTTGCTCCTGTGCTTCTCGGCACTGCTTTAGCGATAGAAAACAGCGGCCGCATCCATTGGGGTATGTTTCTGTCCATGCTCGTCGCTAGCCTGTTTATCCAAGCAGCAACAAATATGTTCAATGAATATTATGATTTTAAACGCGGACTAGATAACGAGAATTCTGTTGGAATTGGCGGCGCAATTGTCCGCCATGGGATTCAGCCCAAAACAGTCTTGAATCTAGCATTCAGCCTTTATGGAATTTCCGTATTACTCGGTGCCTATATCTCCATTAGCACAAGCTGGTGGGTCGCAGCTGTCGGAGTTGTCTCCCTGGCTGCCGGTTATCTATACACAGGCGGTCCGCTGCCAATTGCTTATACTCCATTTGGCGAGCTTGTGTCTGGATTTTTTATGGGTATTTTAATCATATTGATCTCGTTCTATATTCAGACTGGAACCGTTACGTCGACCAGTGTACTCGTATCGTTCCCGAGCTTTTTGCTAGTTGGGGCAATCCTGCTTGCCAATAATATTCGCGACCTTGACGGCGACAAAGAGTTTGGCCGAAAAACGCTCGCCATCCTGCTTGGAAGGACTGGCGCCATCCGCTTGCTTGCGGGCATGTTCGCTTTATCTTATATATGGGTAATCGGCCTAATCTTTGCGGGTGTCGTATCACCATGGCTGGCGATTGTCGCACTTAGCATTCCGTCAGCAATCAAAGCAACTAAAGGGTTTATTGGAAATTCCAATCCTTTGCAAATGATGCCAGCAATGGCTGCAACGGCAAAGACCAACACGATCTTTGGTCTGCTTTTATCCGTCGGCATTTTCCTCAGCTTGTTGTAAATTATTCGAAAAGCTTCTGTCCTTGGACCGAAGCTTTTTCTATGTTTCCCTTAATGATGAGTGGGTATTAAATACATACAACTCGAATGAAGAAGGATGTGTAATCGTGCTAATAAAGGACCAGCTCCATAACTTGAAGCAAGCACTTCTATCTGAAAAAGAAACACTTCAATCTCAAATAAATCAGAATGAAGAGGAAGGATATCTTAATGACAGCCAACAAGAACTTTCTTCCTATGATAACCATCCTGCCGACAGCGGCACAGAGCTGTTTGAGCGCAGCAAAAGCTTGGCGATCGATGAACACCATGGTGACCAGATATCCAAAGTGGAGAACGCCCTGCAGGCGATTGAGGCTGGAACATACGGAAAATGTGCCGAATGCGGGAAAGATATTCCATACGAACGACTCGAAGCAATTCCCTACACGTTATATTGCGTCGAACACTCACCGGAACAGAAAATATCAAATGAACGTCCAGCCGAAGAAGACGTATTGGAATACAGCCACGAAGCGGATTTTGACAGAAGGCAGAATGAGGAGACGACAGATAATAGGAATAGCTTCCATGATGTAGCTGAATTTGGAACCTCGGAAACACCTTCCGACTTTACAGGAGACCACGGAGACTACAGCAAGCTTTACATTGATAATGAATCTGAGCGTGGATTCACTGAAGACTATGAAACCTTCAGCGCCACAGATATCGAAGGCGAGGACCGGAAAGTATTCGAAAGCGACAGCGAAAAGGATTATGAAGAAAAGCTCGACGAAACGGGAATGGAGTCCGAACTAGGCGACATCCCTTACAAACAAGAAGATAGTTATGTAGAGGAACGAAAAAAGAATAAGAAATAAGACAAATCAGGCCAAACCGTCTCCGGTTGGCCTGATTTCTATACTTTCAAAGCAGAGTGAACTTTCCAGATGTCATCTGCATATTCTCTGACCGTTCTGTCGCTAGAGAAATATCCGGATTGAGCAATATTAACTAAACTCATCCGCAGCCATTTGCCCCGGTCTAAATACTTTCGGCTGACTTCCAAATGTGCCTCTGCATAGGAAGCAAAGTCCTTCAGCACAAAATATTGATCATTATGCCCGAGCAATGTGTCATATACTTCATTGAAGTGATTGTCCGTATCAGGGAAAAATCCATTCACTAGCTGATCAACGATTTCCCGGATCCTTGCGTCGTGGTGATAGTACTCAAGTGAATGATAGCCGCCGTTATTTTGGTAATCGAGCACTTCCTCTGCACTCAATCCGAACAGGAAGATGTTCTCCCTGCCAACCCTCTCCGTAATCTCTACATTGGCCCCATCCAGCGTTCCCAATGTTAAAGCTCCGTTCATCATGAATTTCATATTACCTGTTCCGGAAGCTTCCTTGCTCGCCGTTGAAATCTGCTCACTGATATCCGCAGCCGGAAAAATTTCTTCGGCCAGGGAGACACGATAATTTTCAAGAAAAACGACCTTCAGCTTATCTTTCGTCGCCGGGTCCTTGTTCACCTTATCCGCAACACTGTTTATGAGTTTTATTACTTTTTTAGCAAAATAATACCCAGGGGAAGCCTTAGCGCCAAAAATGAATGTCCGCGGAGATAACAGAGCATCCGGGTCTTTTTTCAATTCATTATACAAATGCATGATGTGCAGCACATTCAACAGCTGCCGCTTATAAGCATGAAGCCTTTTTACCTGTACATCAAAAATCGACTCTGTATCAATCTCTATCCCTGTTTTGTCCAAAATCGTCTTTGCTAGCCGTTCCTTATTCCTCTGCTTTATTTCATGCAATTTACCCAAAAAGACTGAATCAGTGTTGTAGCGCATCAACTCCGCCAGCTTATGCGGTTCCCCAATCCAATCTGGTCCAATTGCATCGGTAATCAATCCTGACAACCCTGGGTTTGCCTTCAGCAGCCAGCGGCGATGAGTAATGCCGTTCGTCTTGTTATTGAATCGCTCAGGATAAAATTGATAAAACAAGTTCATTTCCCGATTTTTCAAGATTTCCGTATGCAGTTTTGCCACTCCATTAATGCTGTGACTGCCGACAATTGCAAGCGGAGCCATTCTGACCTCGCCATGAGCGATGACTGCCATCCTTTCCACCCTGTCCCAATCTCCCGGATATTGCTTCCATACCTCCTTACAGAAACGCTCGTTGATCTCCTCAATAATCATGAAGATTCGCGGGAGCAATGGCTGAAAAATCCGCAATGGCCACCTTTCCAATGCCTCAGCAAGCGTTGTATGGTTCGTATAAGAAAGCGTTTGTACAGTAATACGCCACGCTTCATCCCAGCCAAGCCCCTCATCATCCATGAGAATCCTCATTAACTCAGGGACTGCAATCGCGGGGTGAGTATCATTAATGTGGATGCTCACATAATCTTGGAACGCTAGCAAGCTCTTATTCTTCTTTTTAAACGATTTAACAATCGCCTTCAGGCTAGCGGCAACAAGGAAATATTGCTGCTTCAGCCGAAGGATTTTTCCTTCATCATGAGTATCATCCGGATATAAAAACTCCGAGACCGATTCCGTCTCTTTCTTATATTTAAAAATATCTGCATGAGCCGGAAATCTCGCCGGCTCGGCATTCCAGAGGCGAAGGGTGTTTACCGTCTGAGTATGATAGCCGATGACCGGGAGATCGTATGGAATCGCCATTATCGGCTCGGCATTCAGGTGTCTGAAAACGAGTCGGCCATTTTCCATTCTCGTCTCAATTTCTCCCCAAAAAGGAATCTCCACTGCATCATCCGTCTTGCGCACCTCCCAAACATGGCCGTGTCTGAGCCATTGTTCCGGAAGTTCCACCTGATAGCCATCAACGATTTTTTGCTCAAACAAGCCATGCTTGTACCGAATTCCCAAGCCATGTCCAGGCAAATCAAGCGATGCAAGCGAATCAAGGAAACAGGCGGCAAGACGGCCAAGACCGCCATTGCCAAGACCAGCGTCTGCCTCGATTTCCTCCAATTGATCGAGTTCAATCCCAAGTTCCCTTAGCCCCTTGCACACGACCTCTTCCACACCTAAATTAAGCAGATTATGTCTTAACAGCCGTCCAAGCAGAAATTCGATCGACAAGTAATACACCTGTTTTTTCGCTCCAGCACGATATAGTTCATTTGTTTGAATCCAATCAGCACTCACATATTCCCTGATCATATGCCCAAGAGTTTGAAATTGCTCCTGGCTCGTACTTTCTTCAAAGCTTGTTCCAAACATCATCTCGAGTTTTTTCAAGAATGCGGTTTTGAATTTGGGAACACTAGAAAACATGCGTTTCACTCCTTGAGATGAGATCAGAATACAAGTCATTGTATTGTCTTGCTGACTGAGCCCAGCTATAGTCTGTTTCCATCGCTTTAGCCATCAGCTGTTGCCATTTTTCACGCTGCTGATAAATCGACAAGGCTCTTTCAATCGTAAAAAGCATATCATGGGCATTAAAGTTTGCAAAAGGAAAACCATTGCCCTGTCCGTTCTCCTCATTATACGGCTGGACCGTATCGTTCAGCCCGCCCGTCTCTCTGACAATTGGAATCGATCCATAGCGCATCGCAATCATCTGACTCAAACCGCAAGGCTCGAACTTTGATGGCATCAAAAATAAATCCGATCCTGCGTACACCTGATGCGCTAAATTTTCATCAAAACCAATATAGATCCCACACTGGTCTGGATACTGTGCAGCCATGTCCCTGAAGAACTGCTCAAACTCATGGTCACCGGTGCCAAGAACAACTAACTGCAAACCCGTTGCCATGATTTCATGGAAAACTTCCTTGACCAATTCAAGGCCCTTTTGCTTCGTAAGCCTTGTGATCATCGCCATGACCGGTGTATCCTCCTTTAACGGCAAGCCAAAACTGGTCTGTACCTGAAGCTTGTTGATCACTCTCCGTTCAAGCACCCCTGCTCCAAAATTGGCGGCCAGACCTGGATCACTTTCGGGGTCATAAGCATCATGATCAATCCCATTCAAAATCCCCGTTAGATTCTCCTGTCTTTTTCTCAACAGTCCATCCAATTTTTCACCAAAGTACTCGGTCTGAATTTCCTCCTTGTAAGTAGGGCTGACAGTCGTAATACGATCCGCTGCGATCAATGCAGCTTTCATGTAGTTAGCCATCCCGTAAAACTCCAGCTGTTCCTTATTGAAATAGGAGCTGTCAATTTGTAGCAAGTCGTCAAGCACTTCCCGCGGGAAGATCCCTTGAAATTGAAGATTATGAATCGTGAACACCGAGCGGATCGATCCATACCCGGAACGCTTATGGTACTCTGTCCGCAGCAAGAAAGGGATCATACCGGTATGCCAGTCATGGCAATGGATCACATCTGGATAAAATTCACTTTCGTCGATGAACTCAAGAACAGCTTTGCTGAAAAAAGAAAATCGCTCCCCATCATCATAATGGCCATAAAGACTATCCCGATTAAAGTAATATTCATTGTCCACAAAGTAAAATGTGACGCCATCCTGTTCAAGCGTTTCAATGCCGCAATATTGCGCGCGCCAGCCTAACTGCACAGTAAACTCTTTCCCTTTTTTCATCTCAGTCCGGAACTTTTCAGGGATCAATCCATATTTCGGTAATATTACCCTCACATCTATTCCTAATTTTTTCAGTTCTTTTGGAAGAGATCCCGCCACATCTGCCAGACCTCCTGACTTGATGAAAGGAACACATTCTGAGACTGCAAATAACACCTTCACGACTTGCTTCCCACTCCCTGGACCGTCCCTTTTCGGATGACGGCTGGTGCATCGGCTGGCGCTGTGATAACCGTTCCTGCCTCGATTCTAGCATCTTTATCCACGATGACTGATTCCAATAGACAATTCTCCTTTATTTGCGTTTTTTGCATGATAATACAATTTCGAACCACTGTACCCTTCCCGATTTTCACTCCTCTTCCAATGATGCTATTTTCAACGGTCCCCTCAATTACCCCCCCATTGGCGACCATTGAATTTTTTACCGATGCATCGACCTCGTAGCGGGTTGGAGGCTCATCCTTCACCTTTGTCAAAATAGGGCGATCTTTCGGGAATAACTCCTTCCAAACTTCAGGTTTAAGCAAATCCATGCTTACATTGAAATAATTTACGATTGAATCGACCATCACTGCGTAGCCTTTATAGTCGTAATAACAAAGCTGGAACTGACTGCTCGTATCCCTGGCAGCATCTCTCATATTGAAATAGCCGGTTTCATTCCTTGTCTTAATCAAATCCATTAGCAAAGCTTTTTCTACAAGATAAATGCCGAGTGATTTTCCGTTTTTCTGAACCTCAGTAATATCGCATCCCGACTGGATATGCCAGTCAAGCAGCGGCTGGAAATCCATATTAAAAACCGTATAGGAATTCGCAATAATCGCATAGTCCTGTGTACTCCGTTCAAAATAGTCAATGTTATCGGCAAAGTGATCCAATGTTCCAATTCCTGTATAATGATTTCCTGTATTTGACGCAGGGAAAAAAAACAAGCCATCCCTTTTTCGGTTTAAATCCCAATTCCTTCCTGAACCTAAATGATCCATCAGCGACCGGTACTGGTATTTTGGAAAAATTGCTACGCTCTCGATTCCTGAATTCACCAAATTGGAAAGAATAAAATCAATCAGCCTGTAACGTCCGCCAAAGGGAATTGCTGCTACCGATCGATGCAGAGACAAATCCTCAAGATCTTCGTGAACGGTTGTCGCATCTATTACTCCCAATAATCGTTTGTTCATTTCTATATCCTCCCGAAGTCATCTCAATTGGATTGCAATTCACCAATTGTTTCTTCCGATACTAATGTAATTTCATTGCTATCCGCATCCGGCCTAATGATTGTTCCATCCGGGACATACACGCCTGGCGACACAATTGCCTTCTCAATCACACAATTAAGGCCAATGACAGCTTCAGGCATAATAACTGTTTCCTTGACAACAGCCCCTTTTTTCACCGTCACGCCTTGGAACACAACTGTCCTAGAAACTGCCCCCTCTATTTTGCAGCCTTCATTGACCAGCGATTCTGAAACAGTTCCTTCTGGGCAAATATATTGGGGTGGCTGATTCGGGTTCACGGAATAGATTCGCCATGACTGATCAAACAAGTTTAAATCACAATCCTTATCCAATAAATCCATGTTCGCTTCCCACAAGCTCTGAATCGTACCAACATCTTTCCAATATCCTTTGAATGGATAGGCAAATAATTTCATTTTCTTTTCTAGTAAAAGTGGAATAATATCTTTGCCAAAATCATGGCTTGATTCTGGATTCAGGTCATCTCTTATCAGATATTCCCTTAAAACACTCCAGTTAAATATATAAATCCCCATCGAAGCAAGATTATTTTTCGCGTTGTCAGGTTTTTCTTCAAATTCCGTTATTCTAAGCTCGGAATCTGTATTCATGATTCCAAACCGATTGGTCTCATCCCAAGGTACTTCGATAACAGAAATCGTCACATCCGCGCCTTTTTCCTCATGATGTTGGAGCATTAATTCATAGTTCATTTTATAAATATGGTCACCTGAAAGAATCAAAACGTATTCAGGATTATATTGATCGAGATAATTCAAATTCTGAAAAATAGCGCTTGCCGTGCCAGAGTACCATTTAACTTCGGAACTTTCCGCATAAGGCGGTAGCACAGTCACTCCGCCATCCTTCCTGTCAAGGTCCCATGCACTACCAATCCCAATATAGGAGTTGAGCAGAAGCGGCTGGTATTGTGTCAACACACCCACTGTATGGATTCCTGAGTTCGTGCAATTGCTTAACGGGAAATCGATAATCCGGTACTTGCCGCCAAAAGGGACGGCGGGTTTAGCTAGGCTCTTCGTCAGTGAATGAAGACGGCTTCCTCTTCCTCCTGCCAACAGCATTGCCACGCACTTCTTCTTTTGCATGAATAGTTCTCCCCTTTCTTTTGATAACAGGGCGTAACACGGAGACACCGAATGGAGAAATACTCATCTCTATAGAAAACGGCCTTCCATGGAAAGCTATTTCTTTAGCTTTGAGAACCTTTTTATTGATCACACCCGAACCTCCAAATGCTGCCGCATCACTGTTCAAAATTTCTCGATATTCACCGGACTTTGGCACTCCAATTCTGTAATCGGTGTAAACTCTCTCTGTAAAATTACATACGACAAGCAGAACCTCATCTGGATTCTGCCCTTTCCTTATAAAAGAAAAAACAGATTGGTCGCGGTTATCCGCATCAATCCATTCAAAGCCATCATGGCTCTGGTCGATTTCATAAAATGGTTTCGAACGCTTATACAATTTGATCAATTCTTTTGTATACACGTTCACTTTTTCATGCAGGTCATACTCAAACAGATTCCAATCAAGTTGCTCCTTGTCCTTCCATTCCGCGAACTGGCCAAATTCCGTTCCCATAAAAGTCAGCTTCTTGCCGGGATGGGCAACCATGAACCCAAGCAACAGCCGGAGCTGCGCAAACTTTTGCCAGTAATCACCCGGCATTTTATCCAGCAAGGATCTCTTTCCATGGACGACTTCATCATGGGAGAAGGGAAGAATAAAGTTCTCCGAAAAAGCATAATGCAGGGAGAAGGTAATCCTATCATGGATATACTTCCTATTATGGCTTTCCTCCTCCATATACTTTAATGTGTCGTTCATCCACCCCATATTCCACTTGTATGTAAATCCAAGACCGCCATATTCCACTGGAGCTGTCACCTGTGGCCAGTCGGTCGAATCCTCCGCAATCATCAACGCACCTGGCTCAAAATCCCTTACCGCTTTATTCAGTTTCTTTAAAAACTCCACTCCAAATTGGTTTGCTGTCTGAATGGAATTTGGCCAATAAATAATATTTGCCACTGCATCCACTCTAAAGCCGTCAATATGGTATTTCTCCAACCAGAAAAGTGCGCTTGAGATAAGGAAGCTTTGTACCTCCGTTTTTCCGAGGTCGAAATTAGCTGTTCCCCAAACCATATTCTCTCGGTCATTTTCACGCTCGTACTCAAAAGTATAACCTCCATCAAATTTGTACAGCCCATGTGCATCCTTGCAAAAATGGCCGGGAATCCAATCAAGAATTACTCCAATGCCATTTTGATGGCATAAATCCACGAAATACATAAAATCATGCGGAGTACCATAACGGCTCGTAACAGAAAAATAACCGGTAGATTGATAGCCCCACGACATATCGAGCGGATGCTCAGTTAAAGGCAATAGCTCAATATGTGTATATCCATGTGAAAGAATATAAGGAATCAGCTCATCTGCAAGCTCACGATAGGTAAGATACGATCCATCAGTTTGTTTTTTCCAGGAACCTGCGTGAAGCTCATAAATGAACATAGGCATTTCAAGCGTGCTCTGCCGCTCCCGCTTTTGCAGCCATTTCTGGTCCCCCCATTGGTATCCATCAAGCGAATAAACGACCGAAGCAGTATTTGGCCTCACTTCAGAGAAGAAAGCAAACGGATCAGCTTTCAGCTTCTTCTCCCCGTCCGCAGTCAAAATCTCATATTTATATATAGCCCCAGTCAGATCACCCTCAACGGCAAGTTGCCAGACACCTTCCAGATTCACTTTGTTTAATTGATCGTTCTCCCCATTCCAATGGTTAAAATCACCCACAAGCCTCACTTCAGACGCATTCGGAGCCCACACACAAAATCGAGTATATGTTTCCGGCCCTCTTTTCATGACATGCGCACCAAACAATTTATAACTTTGATACAGGTTGCCTTCATGAAACAGATGCAATTCAAACTCTGTAGGATAAATCACCATTGCTATCGCCTGCCTTTTTTAAAACGATTAAAATTCCTTATTTCAATATTATTCTAGTTACCAGAAGGAATCCCTTGTAAACATTTTCAAAATTTTTCGACAATAATACTTATTATATCAGAAAATTCGACAAAATACACCGGCAAAGCAACAATTAACGTACTAATTCTTCCAATTCCGCCGAAATATGTGGAACGAAAGTTAGCTACATACTCGGTTAAAAACAGTTCGCAAAAAAAAATGTGTGAGATGTCATAAATCGTACCTGTAGGACCAGATTTGCAGGGATAGACGGAAATTTGTCCGAACTTGGGCCTACTTCGGACTACTTTCGTGGAAAAAGGCGGAAAGTGGTCCGAACTTGGAGCTACTTCGGACTGCTTTTGCGGAAAAAGGCGGAAAGTGATCCGAACTTGGAGCTACTTCGGACTGCTTTTGCTGGAAAAGACGGAAAGTAGTCCGAACATGGGGCTACTTCAGACTGCTTTTGCGGAAAAAGGCGGAAAGTAGTCCGAACTTGGGACTACTTCGGACTGCTTTTGCGGAAAAAGACGGAAAGTAGTCCGAACTTGGGGCTACTTCGGACTGCTTTTGCAGGAAAAGGCGGAAAGTGGTCCGAACTTGGGACTACTTCGGACTGCTTTTGCGGAAAAAGACGGAAAGCGGTACGAACTTGGGACTACTTCGGACTGCTTTTGCGGAAAAAGACGAAAAGTTGTCCGAACTTAATCTAACAGAGGAAAATTAAATCACTACATCACAATTTTTTGAGAATAATTTTTAACTTTGGATATAGTAAGATTCCAAAAAATACACATAAAAAAAACCGTTAGCATAATTGCTAACAGCTTTTCTTATGACCCCTACGGGATTCGAACCCGTGTTACCGCCGTGAAAGGGCGGTGTCTTAACCGCTTGACCAAGGGG
>NZ_JXIQ01000148.1 GCF_000934845.1 Mesobacillus subterraneus | reverse complement strand
AAAGGGACAGGAAAGAGCCTAACAGGATATCGGATATACAAACAGAATGGGACAATAAACCTGTCCCCATGTCCCTCCCCCATGTCCCTACACCAACCGATAAGTCAGGTATAATGTATAGAAGAAGCAGAAGAAGTATCTTAGCCTTCTCTCTGCTTCTTCTGTTACAATGCATTATCCAACAACCGTTGCATCCACCTCGATATTTTGATACTTTAACAGTTCAGTGAGATACTCGTATGCAATACCTCTTTCTAAAATTTCATGAAAGAATTGATTTTCAAAGCTTCTTAGGCAGCCATAACAACTTGTTTCTGGGCCGCATCCACATGAACCTTTAACCTTCAATCTGGCGTTTTCTAAGACTCTAGAAATGCGCTGCGAGATTTTCTTGGCGTGCCCTGCACCACCTGGTACATCATCGTATAGGATGATAGAGGTTTCGGTTAAGTCAACTCCATCTGCTCTGTACAGACATCCTCCTATCTCACTTCTTGCAACTCCCAATTCTAAGCTTGCACCTTCCATGACCGCATAAAGCAATGAAGGCCAGAAGCTTTTTTGGTTATATTTTGCAGATATTAATGGCAATTTGATTTCAACAACATCGGTGATAAAATCATGCCCTAAATGAACATTGTGCAAATAGGTGTTTCCACATGGCTTGCCATGCTTGTTTTTGTGCTCTTTTTGTGGCTCATTTTTTTTCTTAGTAACATTCTTCATTTGAGTGATATATCCACACCAATTGCAAAGGGAGTAACCTTGACCACCGCCATTATTAACAATAACCATTCTCCCCCTGGAAGAGTACTTTACTTCAACTGGATGACCACCAACTTTCATTGTTTCATTAAAGGTCTCTGTAAGCTCCAGTTCCTCATCAACATACGTATCAAATTTCACCCTTGAAGGTAGTGGTTTGGCTTTGCGTCTTTCACCAGGATTGGCAGGTAAATCATCTGATTTTGTTGAAAAGCCAAAAACTGGCTGCAGATAATAATAATAGTTTAATGGCTCATTACAACATGCTGCTTCTTTCCCTTCAGCAGGGACTCCTAAATCAACATGATAGGAATATAGTCGACCGCATGTCTTACATATCGAATATTGTTGAACCGGCCAGCCTTTCATTTTGCTCATATTTAATGCGTATGGTTTCCACACCTTTTTGTTTGCGACGATTTCTGATCCTGGGGCAAATTCGGATATAGCCAACTTCAAATCTCTTGAAATATTAATCACCTTGGCATTTTCCCCGTGATGAAGAATATCCAAGTTCACCACATCTACTGGAAAGCCATATTTCGGCAATACATTACTCGATGATAAAAAACTCAAGACATCTTTTTTCAAATACGTGTTTTGAATTCTTAATATATTGTCACTTGGTTTCCGTTCTGCATCCAGTTTCTTTTTCAATTCTTCCAATTCACCAATTACTTCAATGACATTAGATTCAGCCAAAACTAAGGCACCTTCAGCATCTTTAAGGAGATAATTCACCCATTTCCAATTGTCAAGATCGACGAAAGCCTCTAATGATTTTGATTTAGGTATAACATATTCCAATGATCTTCGTAGATTTTCTGGTCGTTCACTCAATACTTCTTTCAAAACCTCTACTGCACTTTTTCCACTATCATTGGAAATCTGAAGAAAATCATCTACCGAACCGTAATACGACGGATATTTTCTAAAAAACCAAGAAAAAACAACCGAAAATATATGACGCAACACAATCTTTTCATTGTTTAGTTCTATATAAGGGGCTTTAATCATCCCTCCGATAATCCTACCGGGATCCTGATAATAGGTCAGGTCATGTGAACGCCTTTTGGCATAGGTTAAAGAAAATGCCGTGGATTCAGTCCGTCTTCCAGCCCGACCTGCCCTTTGGATGTAATTTGCGGTTTCCGGTGGAACATTCCGCATAAATACCGCTTCAAGCTGTCCAACATCCACACCCATTTCAAAGGTAGTGGAGCAACTAAGGACGTTCACATCCCCTTTTTCAAAACGATTTTGCAATCTTGATGCAAACTCGCTTGTCAGCTGGGCTGTATGCTCGTTCGCAACTAGTGGTAACGGCTTCATGTTCGTATACAAATCCTTATAATATGAAAAACGGCTCATGCCTTCTTCATATTTGACCAATTTGCCTTCACATCGATAGGTTGGGCAGATTCCCCGCAGATTCTTCGCTGTAATACTTCCACACTTATCACAAATATTCAATTTCCCTGGTTTCACTACTTGCCATTTCTTATAATTCAGCTTTAATACAGTTCCCTCTCTTGGCAATGGCGTTTCCAAAATGTATTCCTCTTTTGTCCAGAACTGCTTAAATAATAATCCGGAAAGAAGTTCCTTTAACAAGCTTCTTGCCTTGCTTGTAGCTTCCTCCTTAGAAAAACCTTTGGATCTATATAATTTTTGAATAAAATCTAATCGACGATTATTGACATTCTCCTTCGGTAGCCAGCCTAATATACTGTTTCCATGAACGCTTTTCTCCGCTTCCAGCTTAAAATAAACTTCTTTATTCCGTGGCGCAAAAGCTGGGTCTGTCATTTCTACCAAATCCGGGTAGGTTACCGCATACAGATCACGAAGCGAATTGAACATGATGGTGTACAAATCCCATAGTTCATCAATGGTAATGTCCAAGTCTGGGTCAATTCCAAGCCTGCTAATATTTAGCTTGGACCATTTATCAGGTTTTTCTGGAGTAAAGGCAATGAGTCCTAACCCTTCCAGACCAATTTGCCGTTCTGAGTTCATAAATTCCTTTATTAATATGGTTTGAATAAGCCTTTGCTTCTCAATATCATCCAATCCTGTTTCAAAAAGGTTCTTTTGCTTACCGTATCTTACAATCGTTTTGACCATGCTATCGATTCTAACATCATCGTAATCTTCCAAATTCACAAGCTCGTGAATAATTGCATTACGCCAAAGGATGTTATTGTATTTGGTCTGTAAAAACGATGCAAAAAAGGCTGCCTCCTGCCGACTATCTGAAAAAACCAACAACTTGCGACCTAATAACTCTTCATCAATATCTTCATCATCCCCAAATAAATCAGCTTCGACCGTTTTAGTTTTATTAGGCGGGATGCATTGATACAGCGATCTGGTTAACACTTCCGTTGCTGGGTCATCGGCTGTCCTAAATTGCTTGACTATATTTTTCGAGTGTTGCCCGCATTTCAAGCACGTATTAACCGTGAAATCAGGCATTTTAATTTTTAAAACTTTAATATATTTTTCAACTGGAAACTCACAGCAATTGGTTTTTCGCGCTTTCCCTTCTGGCTCAATATGCCCACATACTGTGCAGAGGATATATTCGTCACTATCCATTTCTTTCGAACTATCACTGCCTTCAACAGTTGATTCATCATCATCGATCGTAACCACTTCAAACTCATCATGGTCTGCATTAAGCATGTAATATTCTTGTTTTCTCTTGATAACCCCATCGATATCCACATCCGCGTCGGCATGGACCAGCTTGTTCTCTTCCGTTCTTCCGACGATATGTTCCTGTCCGCATCGTTGACAGTTTGCTAATTCAAACGTCGGTACCAATTTCCCATCCGGTAATTTTTGCGTCTTTTTTCTATCCAAGAATAACTGCCTTTTTCTATACAAGGAGACATAGGCACCTTCAAGAGCCTTTACAAACACATGATATCTTGCAGGTAATAACGGCATTGCATCGTTATCTTCTTTTGCCATCGCACAAAGGTTCACTAGTTCCACTATCGCAGCTAATTTTTCTGAGGTTGAAAGATCTTCATTTTGAAAAAAGACTTTCGTTAAATCACTCAGCAATTGCGGTTTTTTCTGTAGACTTTCCTGCAATTGCATGACATTCAAATCATTTTTCAATAGCTCAAATAATTCTTGGCTACTCTTATTTTTGCCTAAGCTAATGTACTCTTTACTTAACCTATCGTGTCCGTAAATTTTCCTTTCAATTAAGTTAACACGCTGGGATTCAATAATATCCTCCGGAAAAAATGGCTCATGAAATAGGTCGGTCGCGAATTTGGCCACCTCTTTGTATGCATCCCTGCCACCTCCTAAAGTAGCACTTGTGGCAATACAGGTTAATGGGTTTTTCTGAGATTCCGAGATTCGCTCTTTTAATTTTTGCAAGAGCATAGAAATTTCCGTACCTTTTGCACCATTATACGTATGGGCTTCATCTAAAACGATAAACTTCCAGTTATCTCCATTTTCATGATTGAAAAATGCATTATCTTTCGGCCTTAGCAGTAAGTACTCAAGCATGGCATAGTTGGTCAATAAGATATGCGGTGGATTATCTCGCATTTTTTCACGAGAAATCAGCTCGTTTGGAATCATTTCGATATCTGAATTGGTCTTAGCAAATAATTCCTCTGCTTTCTTTTGGTATTCCTCAGTTTCACCTGTATACCTTCCAAACGTAATGTCTGGATAATCTTTTAATATTCCTCTTAATCTAGCAATCTGGTCATTGGCAAGGGCATTCATTGGGTAAAGTAATAATGCCCTAATCCCTTTGTTCAGGGTACCAGCTTCCTTTTCCCGCATTAATTCATTGATGATTGGCAGCATAAAGCACTCCGTTTTACCGCTACCAGTTCCTGTTGCAACAATGATATTCTTCCCTGCATCCACTTTTCGAATAGCCTGTTCTTGATGAATATACAATGTTCGTTCAAGTGGAAAATGTTTTTTCAAAGCAAAAAATTCTCGGGATACTACCCCTTCTTTGATTAGCTCATTAATGCTTTTCCCGGTAATAAAGGGTTGGGTAATTTCAATAAACGGCCCCTTTACAAACTTGCCTTCTTCTGCAAGTTGTTTACGTGCCTGATTCATCAAATCTTTGTCCTGAAAGAAAAACATTGAGCTCAAGTATTCCACATATTCATTTTTTATTTTCTTAGTTGTTGATATAGGATTTAAACCCATAAATATCCCCTCTCTAAACTCATATACAATTCAAAGATAATCGCATCTCGATAATATAATTTCCCGCATTTTTCAATGGTGTAATGTAACAAGCGACTGAATTCTTTGCTTTCCTGCATTTTCCCATTTCTAATAAAAGAAGCATATAAAGCAATTAAGCCAATATAATAACCTAATTCATCATCAGTTTTTCGTTTCGCAAGAGCATGAAAAGCATCTTGAAAATCTGACTTCACATAACTTTCACACGGAATATTCAGAACATCTGCCAACATGTTTTGGACGGTTTTCTCATTCTTATTCTGGTTCTTCCATTCTGCCAATAAATGAAGTCTTGTTTTTCCAAAGATTTTTGTTTCCTCAACAGATTGGTCTCGTTGAAATTCTCTAATAAAATCCTCGGTCGTTTTGGAAAAATTTTTCGGACGTATCAAGCTATCGTAGACATATTTGAAGTAGCTCGTAATATAAGTACTCTTTCCGAGATTTTCATCGGAAAGGTAGGTACAGTTGGTATCCTCAAATAAATCTGCCTCTCGTAAGGAAGTTAGGTCCGAGATACCTGCCCAATTCAGTCCCCTTGTTTTATTTTCCGCCTGAACCAAATTCATAAATCCGGTCATATCCTCATCGATCTCGGCAAGTAATTTAGCCTGAAGATCATTCAATCTAACCGGCGCAGTCAAATTATTGCAATAAAAATGATGGAGTAATTGCTTCTTATACTCTTTTGAATAATCGCTTTCCAATATATATTTAATTGTTTCTTTTCCATAGCTAGAAAACAAATCAAACAGCTTTATGAAAAGCTTCCTTACTTCTTGTACGTCCTCTTTATCCGCCAAAAAGCGTTCATGCAAAATAAAAGCATTTGCAAGCGGATGAATATCCTCTGGCACGTGGATCTGCAGACTTTTAATTTCATGGTCAATTCTTTTCAGCCGGTTTGATACCTGTTCTGGTTTAATAAATCTCGTTCGTAATAGCTGGTATAAGAGGTTTTCCATCTCTGAGGATAGGTTGCGCTCTCCCTTAATAACGATTCTTCCTTTCGGGAAATCTTTTGGAACAAACGTACAGATTTCTGCTTCTGTCTCTTCAAAAAACAAGTCATCTGACTCTTTCTGAATGACATATCGATAAATGCCTTCCTCAAGCGCAGCTTTTGCGATTACAGCCCTACATGTTTTGTCCTCAATTTGAAAATGGTACGGCTTCTTCCAGGGTTTCAGGAAATTTACTAGGACAACTTCACGGCCAATTTGGGTTCCTGTTTCATCCCATTTGATGAATATTTCATCCTCACTAAGCGTGTATTGCGCATTTTGGATAATCACTTCATCCTGAATTCGTGCTACCAAGAAACTAGTCACGAATCTATCTGTAGAGTCTAATAGTGAGACTCGTAGATGGTAGTCAATTTCTGTTTTAGCATTTTGAACTTCAAACAAGTATGGATTCAGTGGGATTCTTAATCCGTCTTTGTTTTTAATAGAATGGTTTGTTTCAAGCACCGTCTCCTTATTCGCCCCAACTAATTCGAATGTTAAGGTTCGGATGTCATCACATGCTTGAAAACCAAATGCCAGTAATAAATAGGGATCCGTTGCATTCGAAAAATCATTAAGCGTGAGAGTGTGAACTTTACTAGTCAGCTCGATAATATCGTTTTCGATCCCAAT
>NZ_JXIQ01000147.1 GCF_000934845.1 Mesobacillus subterraneus | reverse complement strand
CTTAGGCAAGCCGTTTGCCGCTAACTCCTCGAGACGTTTTTCGCCTTCGTGTCTATCAACAAAAAAGATCCATTTAAGAATATTTGGCCCCATGCCTCGATTTTCCCGCAATTGCAAAAAAAGGGTCAACATATAAATTCTGATACTATTAAAAAAGAGAAGTGCCGATAACACTTCTCCCTTGAACCACTCCCTTCAGGTAATGGTTTCAAAATTATTAATCTTTGTCTAGAAAACCACTCTTATATTTCCTATGGCCAGGTTTTCTATTGTTTAAATGACGATATGAAAAATGTTGTTAGACCTACAACACCTTTCGCTATTTGGAATGATTCCTCCATGATCATCACTGACCTTCCTACCAAAGGAAAGATGAAAGACAACCAACCACCCTCCCATCGCGACTAAAACTCAATTCTATCAATTCATTCCTATTACTACTTTTTTCTCTTAAAGTACTATCACTTTGTTTCGTTATTTATCTTTAGCTATCACCTCAGTAATATAAGCAGCAACATTATTGATTTGATCCTCAGTCAAAATTTTTTCAAATGCTGGCATGGTGGTTCCGCCCTTTTTCACTCGTTCAATGACTTTTTGTTCATCACTTGTTATATTACTTAATTTAAGGTTAGGACCATTATGCCCGTCTTCCCCACCTTTACCATGACAGGCTAAACAATTTCCTTCATATATTTTTAGACCTTCGTCTACATTAGCAACCAATTCTTGGCCGCTTACTTCATCGGAATTCGTATCGTCCCCAGCTGCGACTTCCCCTGAAGCAATATCACCATCAAGAGCAAATGTCCATAAGGAGTCGCCATGTTCAGAACCTGCTAATGAGTTACCTGCAACAAGTACGGATATATATTGTACACCGTTCACTTCATAGGTGACAGGAGGTGCATTAACTCCTGCATCTGTTTGGAATTCCCAAACTTGATTACCTGTTTTAGCATCAAAAGCGATGAGTCTTCCATCATTATGTCCAACAAAAACTAATCCACCTTTAGTGGTTAAGACTCCACTGTAAGCCATAGAATCCCATACCTGCTGCCAAACGATTTTATTCGTTTTGACATCTAGTGCGGTGATCGTCCCTCTAACGGGTGCTTCATTTACAGGGGCAATAATACTCCCAATGTACATTTCACCTTCCTCATATTCCTCTTCACTCTTAGTGAAATTCATATACATATCAGTTCCCAGTACATAAAACAATTCCGTTTCCGGGTTATAGGCAGATGGTGGCCAATTAGCCCCTCCAAATGCAGATGGTTTTAATAGTAGAGCTTCATCCCAAAATGGGTCAAATATCTTTCCATATGTTCCTCCATACTTAGGTAGATCTTTTTCCACATCCTCTTTGGTTACAATTTGAGGAACAAAGGAATCTCCGACAGGAATCGGCTGAGTAGGGGAGGTCGCTTGTCTTTCATCTTGTGGTACAGGAGTTTCATTAATACCGATTAACGGCTCCCCGTTTGTGCGGTCTAAGAAGTAGACCCAACCGGTTTTACCTGCTTGACCAAGAGCCTTTCTTTCCTTTCCATCAATCGTTACATCAAAAAGAACGACCGGATTTGGTGCGTCTAAATCCCAAATATCATGGTGTACCTCTTGGAAATGCCATTTATAAGCGCCTGTTTCTGCATCAATCGCAACTATGGAGGCAGCGAATAAATTATCTCCATTTCTTATACTTCCATCTAAATCAGGTGCTGCGTTTCCTGTTGAGAAATAAAGGATTCCCAATTCAGGATCGACCGCTGGAGTTTGCCAGACTGGCGCCCCACCCCGTTTCCAAGAATCATTATCACTTGGCCATGAATCATGGCCAATTTCACCAGGTCCTGGAATCGTATAAAACCTCCAAAGCTCTTTTCCAGTTTTAGCATCAAAGGCAGTAAGTCTTCCACGAATACCATATTCACCGCCTGCTAAACCAGTATAGACTTTGCCATTATAATAAAGTGGGGCACTTGTGATGGTGTAACCTTTTTTCCAATCTTCAACCCTTGTCTCCCAAACAATCTCGCCCGTTTTTTGATCGAGTGCTACTAATCTTGCATCTAATAATCCTACATATACAAGCCCATCTCCAATCCCAACACCTCGACTCGTCCATCCACAACACACCGTTTCTAATGGTGGAAGGTCTGGCTTGTAAGTCCAAAGAACGTCTCCTGTTTTTACATCTAGTGCAGAAACTTCATGGGCACCTGTATTGACATACATGACACCATTATAGACAATCGGACTGGACTCACCAGAGTATTTAAATTCTAGACCAGAACCAAGATGAGTTACCCATTTTCCTTTTAAGTTTGCCACGTTAGATGTATTGATTTCATTTAGCGTAGAGTAACGTTGATTATATACACTCCCGCCATTTGCAAACCAATTTTCATTTGGCAGCGCTTTCAAATCAACTCCAGTAAAGGCTGGTGCAATTGGATCTACAACTTCAGGTTTGAAATCGATTTCATCTGAAGCCGTTTCAGGATTAGGCGCATCTCCTGATACATCAACTGTTTTATTTTCGATTCGAATGGTCAGCAACACCATAAATACTAAGGTAATGATTAGAAATGCACCTACAATAAATGGCTTATTCTTCCCCATCCTTTTCATCCTCTCTTTCGGAAAATTTTTATATTTCGAACCTCTAAAGACTATCCTAATTATATAATATTATTAAATAATTTGAATATTCTTATTTTTATGTAACTTTTCCCTCAAAAGGAGTTGATAAAATGGTCCCAACCTGTACCTTTTTGGGCCAGCTGATTAAATTAGAGGATCATGAGTGGTGATTATCCAAAATTAGACAAACTTATCCTTTGAATAACAAACATTTGCTGGTCTACAGTAAATTGATCGATTCGTTTGATCTTAAAATAGGCTCGATCTTCCACCATGATAAATCGAGAATCTACTAACTGCTCGCCAATCGGCCCATCATGTAAAAGTCCGGTCGTTTCAACAACTTGAAGTGGCATTTCAGTTAGTGGGGAATAGCTGAGCTGACATGCAGTTTGATTCCCGCACGTTTTCCATGATAAAGGGCCCAAGCTAGGCGCGACTTTCCCACTGTTATCGTGGTGGAGTCCACTAAAAGAAGATCTTTTTGGAATCTTTAATACTCGGCGTGTCATACGGTTGCATTTATAAACAACCAAATGGAATAATTTCTTCATGATGTTATAGTCCATATGACCAGCCTTTTTAGAAAGAGTGGAATGATTTACCTTTGGAAGTCCATATTGGTCGCCTACATCCGCACAGTCTCGGTAACTTTTAAGTTCATTCATTGAAGCGGAAAGCAAATAATTAATGAGTGTTAACACATCCAGTTTACGTGCCGTATCCTTGTAACCGATAACATCTCGAATGACAGCTATTTCGTCTTCTGAAACAATCTTTTGAAACAAGTTATGGAATGTGGTATTCTTTTTCATGAGGGCACCTCTTCTGTAGTTTGTTTGTTGGCAAACTACATTCTACAAGAAGGGTGTCCTTTTTGGTATTATTTTGTTGGATTTTATTGGTTAATCAACACCCATGTTATTTTATATCTAAAATTCTCAACTTTTATATCTTTTTATTTCTAAATTAGTTCTTAAAAGAAATAAAACATTGTTATAAAAGTACCCATTTCGGCTTCTTGTTGGAGCCTTTATTAATAATCATTTGGTCTTTCTTATGCATTTCGTACAAGAGGTTTGTTACTTTTTTCTTTTTTTGATTTGCATCTAATGCATCAGATAGCTTATCCAATAACAAGTTATCTATATCTTGTCTACTTGCGGACCCATATTGGTTAATAAAGGAAATAATAAGTTTTTTATAATGTTCATTATCAAATGCTCTATTCTTAATATAGGTTGATTTATCTCCTGTTATAGCAGCAATTTTGGCTGCCACATAAAGATTTGGATACCGTCCTTCAACTAACTTCCACCTTCGATTTCAGCTTCCGGACGAGCTGCTTGAAGGATTCCAGCGACACGGACCTTTCTCATCCGCCAGAATTCCTCGATGGATTTTACGGCTGGGTAAAAGTATTTTACAAGATTGACGAAATCGCTCGGAATCCGATCACTGACAAAAAGATGATTCTCTGGTGCTTGTTCAGCAACGGGTTTTACCTCAGTGATTTTGGAAGATTGTTCTTCAGCAGCCTTTTCTTCACGTTTATTATTCTTTTTAATTACTAACAAAAAAGTTTAAAAAACTATCCTGCTTCTTAGCACTTGAAAATATTGCGATGATTACTGAATAAAGTTCTCTTTCGAAGAATAACTCTTCACCCTATAAAGTGCTTCGAAATATTCGACATATAAAAGGAAAAACCTTCCATTTGACGAATAATGTAAAAAAAGAGGGAGGTGAATTGAATTGACAGAAGAGCAGAGGAAAAAAATCATTGAATTATAGGAATCAATTAATAGCAAATTGGAAGAGGTACAATACCTCATGGATTCAAGTCCACACTAGTAGTATAGATTCCAATACCAGCAATTAATTTTCTTTGAAATAAGACAGTGGGGAACTTTCGCACCGCTAAGATGATCAACTATGTTATCCCCCATCCTTCTAAATTGAGAATGACCCCTATGCCATCCGTTAGGGGAGTGTCAAAAGTTCAATGAAAAATCAATTCTAGGTGAAGGATTTCACAGGGAACTTGTAAAAACGTTAGTCAATCTCTCTTGACAATGGTTAGGATGTTCGCCCTTCAATCCAATTTTGGGATAAACCAATCAGTATGGCCCATCTGGCAGGCATGTTCGGCAGTTGAAGCACCTCAGTTGAAGGACTGGTACTTTCCCTTCCAACGATGAGTGTGGCCGTAAGAAAGTGAACTACTCCCACCACTTACCACCCTTACAGGTCGCTTGAAGTGGGGGCTTCTCGACTTAT
>NZ_JXIQ01000146.1 GCF_000934845.1 Mesobacillus subterraneus | reverse complement strand
CAACACTCCAACTGTATTCCAGCTAGCTTCAGCACACAATGACGAAGCGAACAAATATGGATTGCCACTGGAGTTATTCGCAAAACTGATCTATGGTATCCAATACGAGGCCGTGGCAACACCGATCGACTTTTTCAACAGGCGAACTGGTGCGATTTTATTCGATATCGACTCCGTGAGACAATACAAGGAAAATGTACTGACCTACATGAGCAACCAGTTTAGCTGGGAGGAAAACCAAACCGAAGCCTATGCTTTGCAATTGGATGCAGCCCTGGCCGAAGCAGTCACTTCGGTAAAATAATCTGTCGAGCCCTGATCCACGTTAAGGATCAGGGCTCTTTTTAAAAACTTCTTATCCATTGTACGAGAATTCAATTACCGGCTTCTGGCCTATTTTCCCTACCACTCCATGTAACAACGCGGCTGGAAAAAGAAAAGGAAAGCTGAGGATCATCGAAAGTTCATAAACTAGAGTGGTTTTTCCGCTTGGCTTCCCTTTCAGTCGCGTCCTTAGGCCACTCAAAGGAATTCCAAAAACATTTCCAATCATAATCATTCGGATAGCAGCTAATATGCCCATTGCCTTCTCTTGTCCATAAATGTCTACAATCCTCCCCCAGGATGCTTCCGTTGGATTTCCTCTTGTATCAGCATAGTGCTGCGCAAATAGGATTGCCGGCATTTCCGCCTCTGGAATGTTCTCCGCTGTTCCAGATAACATCAACTTTATTTCTTCCCTGCTCATTCCTTGTTCCAAGGCAATTTTTGTATGCGCATAGGAACATACCTGGCACCCATTCACCTCTGTCACTGAAAGCATGATTCGTTCAATAAAATGATTGGACAGAAGCCCGTTTCTTTTTGCCTTAGACAAATATTTCGCCGTTCGCAATCCTTTATGAAGGGAATGATACCCTTCTTTTACACTATATATTTTTTTATACAATTCCTGTTCCATACGCCCACCCCTATTTTACAAGCTTTTTACCATTATACCGGTTTGCCTTTCTTATAAAAAGGGAAAAGTAACTGTCAGTATTCTGATTATTGTTTTTTTTAATAATATTCGAATAATTTTAAATCTATTTTCTTCTATTAAAAAATGACACGAAACCCTTATATATCAATACTTTATCCGATTCTATCCTAAATTTGTTTTTGACAATATCCAATACAGAAAGTATTCTAGTATAGATAAACAGGGAGGGGTAACCATGTCAAATCATAATAGGCAGAAAATTGTGGATAGTGTCCCGCAAACTGGATTCTTCGGACATCCAAAAGGACTGTTCACACTTTTCTTCACAGAATTTTGGGAGCGTTTTTCTTACTATGGAATGAGAGCGATCCTTGTATTCTACATGTACTATGAAGTTTCAAGGGGCGGCCTCGGTATTGATGAGACTTTAGCACTTTCCATCATGTCCATTTATGGCTCACTCGTTTATATGTCAGGGGTCATCGGTGGCTGGCTGGCAGACCGCATCTTCGGTACAGCCAGAGCCGTCTTCTACGGTGGAATCCTAATCATGTTAGGACATATCGCGCTTGCCATTCCAGGAACTATCGCGATGTTCTTCCTATCGATGATCCTGATCGTCATCGGTACCGGTCTTTTGAAGCCAAATGTATCAACGGTTGTTGGTGAAATGTACAGCGAATCAGACGCTCGTCGTGACGCTGGTTTCACGATTTTCTACATGGGAATCAACGCTGGTGCATTCCTTGCGCCACTGATCGTTGGAGCAGTCTCTGACGCTTATAACTTCCATTTCGGCTTTGCAATTGCCGCGATCGGAATGTTTGTCGGACTAGTTGTTTTTGTTTTGACAAAGAAAAAGAATCTTGGTCTTGCTGGTACTGCTGTGCCAAACCCGCTTTCACCGTCTGAAAAAAAGAAAACATTCACGGTTTTTGGGATCGCAATCGTGGCCATCGGTATTTTAAGTGCTATTTTGGTTCCTGCTGGACTTTTAACATTCGAAAGCTTTATTAATCTGGTAACGATTCTTGGTATCTTAATTCCGACTGCTTACTTTGTCGTTATGTACCGCAGTCCAAAAACAACGGAAGTGGAACGCTCACGTGTTCTTGCTTACATTCCGTTGTTCCTGGCGGCTGTTATGTTCTGGGCAATTCAGGAGCAAGGTTCAACCATCCTTGCGAATTACGCGGACAAGCGTACCCAACTAGAATTTGCTGGAATGACCATCTCTCCAGCCTGGTTCCAGTCGCTGAACCCATTATTCATTATTATCTTTGCACCGATTTTCGCTGGATTCTGGGTGAAGCTTGGGGATCGCCAGCCATCCATTCCAAAGAAATTCTCGTTCTCATTGATTTTTGCCGGGCTTTCATTCCTGGTCATCCTGATACCTGGATACTTCACAGGCACAGATGCACTTGTTAGCCCATTATGGCTCGTGCTTAGCTACCTGATTGTTGTTTTCGGTGAATTGCTGATTTCCCCAGTTGGTCTGTCAGCAACAACCAAACTGGCGCCGGCTGCATTCTCCGCACAAACAATGAGCCTTTGGTTCCTTGCAAGTGCCGCAGCACAAGCAATCAATGCACAAATCGTTAAATTTTACTCACCAGACACAGAAATGACCTATTTCGGTACAATCGGTGGAGCATCCATCCTACTAGGTATCATCCTATTCATCACATCGCCTAAAATTCAGGGATACATGAAGGGAATTAAGTAAGAACAAAAGACGGCTTACTCCACATAAGGAGAGCCGTCTTTTTTTGATGCCAAATTTACATACTTATGATTTTATGCAAGTTCGATTCTTTCCGGTAACGGATGATGCTCATATTCTCGTTGATTTCCTTGAATTCTCCGGTTTGCCTGTACCCTATTTTTTCATATAAATAACAGTTCCGTTCTTCCGTGAGGATGGTATCCAGCTCCCAAGCATCCGCTTCCGGGTGCATAAGCTCAAGGCGTTTCATCACCTGTTGAGCAATGCCCCTGTTCTGATAGCTTTCTAAAATATTCATGATACGAAGCCTCATTAACCCAGAGGACTTTTCGTGAACATGGACGCTTCCGGCTAGAGTGCCTTCAAAGCATATTTTATAGTAAACCCCTTGTTCAAATCTTTCTGTGAATCTCTCCATTGTTTGCGTGACAGGACTTGTCTCATGGTCCTTGTATTTTTTATAAAGAGGCATGAAAACTTCCATTTGCATGGTTAAAAGCTCCTCCGCATCCTTAACGGTAGCTGGTTTTAGGGAGATGTTTGAATGGACCATTTCGAATAACAGGTCGAAATAGGTAAACGGGATAAACTCACCGTTTTTCACCATTTCCTTTATCTCCTCTTCACTTGCCCATCTTGCATCCACCACTTCCTCTTCCTGAAGATGCAGCTCCTCCATGGTGATATTTTGCCTGACAAGCCAAATATCATCGAAACCTTCTGGAAACTTGACGGTAAATAATCGTTCCGCTCTTTCCATGTCCAGCTCGATTCCGATTTCTTCCTTTGCCTCGCGAATGGCGGCCTGCTCACTATCATCGCCCATGATTGCCGACCCCGCAGCAGAACAGTCCCACATATTTGGAAAGCCAATTTTCCATGGCTGTCTCCTTTGTATCAAATATTGGCCATCATCATTCACGATCCACACATGGACAACCAGATGATAATCCCCCGGCATCATCTCCTTCCCTCTTTCATGGATGCGATCCGTCATATGCCTGAATTGATCGTATATATTCCATAGTTCCATGGATGCCACCTCACTTTACTGATTTCCCCATTATACAACTTTCTTACGATCTTTTAATAGAACATTTAGTAAATCTGTTCCTTATTACAAAGGATCTTCAGATTGCGTTTTTTATATCGTCCCGTATCTTTCAAAGGGTGTACCACGTTACCAAAAAAGAGTAAGATAGATAGAAAAATAGTCAACACTTAAAGGACTGATCAATTATGATAAGTGCTTCTGCTCTTTTCTCAATCATAATCTTCCTGAGTCTTTTGATCCCAATCATCGCATTGGTCATTCTCAGTATTCTCAAGTTGCTTGAGAAAGAGTTTGATTATCTGCAAATGGAAAATATGCAGATCCAGCTGGAAACGCAGCTTCATCAAATGGAATATTTGCAGCTCAACCAACAAATACGGCCGCATTTCCTATTTAACAGTTTGAATGCGATGATGTCCCTGGCCAGGCTGAACAAAAATGAGGATCTCATTCAATCAATGGAGAAGTTCTCGCTGTTTCTAAGGTATCAAAATAAAGACAAGGAATCGCTGGTTCCTTTTGAAAAGGAACTGGAGCATACCAAAAACTATTTGGCCATTCAACAGCTGCGATTTGGAAAAAAACTTGAAATTGACATCGCCATTGATGGACACGCAGCCCAAACACTTCTTCCTCCCTATACCCTACAGACATTCGTCGAAAATGCCTTTAAACACGGCCTTGAAAATAAACGCGGAGAAAAGAAACTCCAGATCGACCTCCAACGGAAAGGAAACTGGGTCGTCTTGAAGGTAATGGACAATGGGGAGACTGAGGCCAATAAATATCTGACGGAAGGGGACGGTACAGGAATGGAGAATATCCGAAAACGAATGGAATTGCTATTCGAATTGCATACTGAGGTTTCGATGAAACGAAAACCAGAATGGACTGAAGTCAAAGCTATTTGGCCATATACACCGGGGGAGTCACAATGAATCTATTAATAGTCGATGATGAACCATTGGAACTTGAACAGCTCTCTTATTTGGTGAAAAAACACTATCCAAACTGGAACATATACACTGCCGAGGATGCTGTTGAAGCCAAACAATTAGTAAAAACCCACTCGTTCCCACTCGCTTTTGTCGATATCCAGTTGCCCGGAGATACCGGGCTCGCCTTTTGTGAATACTTGAGGACAAATGATATCGATACGGAAGTTGTCCTTATCACAGCTTATCAGGACTTTAGCTATGCCAAGCAGGCGATCCGCCTCAATGTGCTGGATTATCTTGTTAAACCGGTCATTGAAAAAGAGCTTTTCAATATGATTGAGGATTTCTTGCAAAAAAATGCGTTCACGCAAACTAAATCCGTCCTCATTAACAATGTCCTGGAGATTGTCCATGAAGAGTACAACCAAAAGTTGCAGCTGTCCGACCTATCACGGAAAGTATATGTTACACCTACTTACTTAAGTAAAAAGTTCACCGAAGTAGTCGGCATAAAATTTACTGACTATATCAATCATTTTAGGATTCAGAAAGCCAAACAGCTGATGATTGAAAACCCTGATTGGTCCCTGTTCCAAATTGCTGAGCAAATTGGCTTTTCGAGTCAGCATCATTTCAGCAACTTGTTCAAGAAAATTGAAGGAATTACTCCCAGTCAATTCAAGGAGAATCACTGATGGTCGATTGGTACATACTCTTATTTATTGCCTTTACCCTTGTCATTCTTTTCATAGATAAAATCGGGAGCCATCGCAGTGTATATGAATATACGAATAAAAAGGAAGTTGGGTTGAGCGGCGGGACATTTTCCCTGGTTATTCCATATATGACTGGACCAACCTTCCTCCTCCCATTTTTCTTTACCTTAAAAGGAGGGGCATCCAGCTTCTTCATTTTCATAGTAACTCCATTAATCATGTACTCTATTTTGAGAAATATGATTAACAGCCAGGAACGAATCGCTAACATCCTCCCAGATCAAATTACTGGAGGTAAAGAAAATGTCATTACTTTTTTGATCTTCGGTATTTCCAGTATCGGGAGCATCCTGATCCAGACTGCATTAATGGCCATGTTATTCAAGGCCTTTTTTCATCAACCTGCCATACTGGGCGTATTTTTGTTGCTCACTTTTAGTTATGTTTTGTTTGGTCTAGGTGGAAGAGAAGGCGTAAATAGAGTTGGAAGCCTGCTTCTGATGGGAATATTATTCGTCAGCTCTTTCACTGTCCTGACCCTTTATTTACAGACTGGGACCGGGGGTGTTTATCAGCAGATCGTTAAAACGTACGATGGTATATTCAACGGAAGCCTCGGTGCGAACATCCTTTACTTCCTGACGTTTATTCTCGTAATGTCTGGCCAAATCTTCACCAGCTATTACTTTTGGGAATCAGTTCAAGCCATAAGACCGAATCACCGCATATCAGCTTTAAAATATTCATCATTTTCATGGGCAGCCTTATTGCTATCCTTTACGGGGTTTTCAATCTACTTGATTGCGCATACTGATACATTCTCAGCTTTACAATTGATGGAGGCGGTCACCCAATCGAACAGCATCATGTCACATATTTTCATCTATGCTAGCATCTCCATGCTCGCAGTAGGTATAGGGCATTCCCTATATTCCATGCTCGCCCTATATCTGCGCATCCTTGCTGCGATGCAAACTCAGCGATCATCCCATCACACCCTGAAACAGACCTATTTATTTGGCTTGATTTTGATGTTTTTCATTGGAATGGCTGGCATCAATCTTTCGGCATCCTTTACAGAATGGCTTCCTTACTTTGTCTCGTTCTTCTCTTCAGCAGCTGTCCCATTTTTTTATGTACTGGTGCAAAAACGTTTCTCTCGAAGGCACTTTGCTTTGACGGTCGGAATGATGAGTATGGCTGGATTCCCAATCAGTAGTATGATCAATGAGATATGGCTGGTTGCTCCCGCTGCTGCTGTCCTTACTTTTGTTGTGCACATGATTGGATCCAAATTTAATTAAAATCTTGCAAAAACAGATTGAATTTTTGCAAACAATCCCTCTTTAAAAGGTTTAGAATTTTAAGTATTCAGAAAAATTAAAAATAAAATTCAGGAGGTATTACCATGACAATCCAGTTAACGACCGAATCTTACATTTATGCCATGGACAAGAACAATAAGCCTGCACTCACCGTGAAGTCTGGTTCTCGGGTCGAAATTGATACATTCGACTGCTTTCAGGATCAAATTCAATCAGAAATAGCTACTTTCAATGCAATTGACTGGAACCAAATCAATCCTGCGACAGGACCAGTTTATGTCGAGGAAGCACAGCCTGGAGATATTTTAAAAGTGACCATTGACGATATCCAGCTTGGAGATCAGGGCGTGATGGTCGTGGGACCAGAACTAGGTGTCATGGGCCACCGTATAGAGAAATTCGAAGTGAAAATCATCCCTGTTAAGGAGGACAAAGCAATTTTTAATAAAAAAATCGCACTGCCGCTGAACCCAATGATTGGAGTAATCGGAGTTGCTCCAGAAGGAGAAGCGGTCAACAACGGAACACCTGGAGCCCACGGCGGGAATATGGATACAAAACTGATTACTACAGGAGCAACCCTTTACTTCCCTGTATTCCAGAAAGGTGCACTTTTTGCGCTGGGTGATCTCCATGCAGCAATGGGTGATGGAGAAATCAGCGTCTCTGGCATCGAAATCCCCGCAAAAGTTAAGGTCACACTTGAAGTCATAAAAGGGCACAGCATCCATTATCCTATTTTGGAAAATGATGATGGGATAGCTACTCTTGTGTCAAAAGAGCTTTTAGACGAAGCGGCCAATGTGGCTGTTGAAGAAATGATCGATTTGCTCCAGCCGCAGACAGATCTGTCACTGGCTGAGTTCACCATGCTGATGAGTGCAGCTGGCCAAGCCCAGATCAGCCAGATAGTAGACCCGTTAAAAACAGCCAGGTTCTTTGTACCAAGGTCCATCCTTGAAGCCTACGATATTAAATTATTCCAGAAAGAGGTGAAATAATCGATGGCTGAATTGCAAACATCTCAAAAACAGACAAATATGGGATATAAACAGGAGTTAAAAAGATCTCTGACGTTCTGGGACTTATTGATTTATGGCTTGGTGTTCATGGTACCGATAGCTCCGTTCGGGATATATGGAGCAGTAGCCCAAGGATCAAATGGTATGGTCGCCCTGGCCTATCTCATCGGAATGGTCGGAATGATTTTTACTGCGCTAAGCTATGCGAGAATGTCTGAAGCCTTTCCGATAGCAGGGTCGGTATATGCCTATGCTCAGCGCGGCATTAATGATTCAGTAGGATTTATTGCTGGCTGGCTGATCTTGCTTGATTACATCTTTGTCCCTGCACTTCTTTATTTAGTAAGTGCAGCAGCCTTGCACGATATCGTCCCAAGTATTCCATTGATTGTCTGGCTGGTAATTTTCATAACGATCAACACCGTCGTCAACGTGCTTGGAATTGAGTTTACTGCGAAGGCAAATAAGATCATCGTTGTCGCGGAAATGATTGTATTAGTAATTTTCGTGGCTGTCGGAATTTTTGCGGTCATCAAGGGTGTCAACGGTGCTGAATTCACTTGGAAACCTTTATATGACTCTGATAATTTCAGCATGGGAATGATCATGGGAGCTGTTTCAATTGCAGTACTTAGCTTCCTCGGCTTCGATGCCATTTCTACTTTGGCTGAAGAATCGAAAGGCGGCAGCAAAGCAATCGGAAACGCCATTATCTTCTCTTTGCTTATAGTTGGTGTCTTGTTCATCATCCAAACCTGGGTGGCCGCATTAATTTGGCCTGACTATACGTCATTTGAAAATGCGGATGTAGCATTCTACCAAATTGCCGAGATTGCAGGAGGCCCATGGCTAAAATGGATGACCATCATCGCCACTGCAGTAGCCTGGGGTATTGCCGACGCACTTGTTGCCCAGGCCGCCATTTCACGGATCCTGTACAGCATGGCGCGTGACCGCAAGCTTCCAAAGATTCTGGCAAAGGTACACCCTAAGTTCAAAACTCCATACGTAAGTACCCTGCTTGTTGCGGTTATTTCGTTGATTGTGACTAGTTTCTTCGCTTCCCAGATTGGAGCATTGGCATCAGTCGTCAACTTCGGTGCATTATCAGCTTTCTTGTTCCTTCATGCATCGGTTATAATTTATTTTATCAAGAAGCAAAAGAGCAAACAGTATTTCAAACATCTCGTGCTGCCATTAATCGGTTTCCTTATCATCGGTTATGTTTGGATATCACTTGATCCTCTTTCCAAACAGCTAGGCTTTATCTGGCTCGGAATTGGCATTGTGTATCTGATTTTGCTGAAAGTATTTAAAAAGGATACCTCGCTCGATTTGGATTAATAGTGAGGAAGCCTGCAGAATAGGTCTGCAGGCTTTTTTTAATGTCCCTACCTATTAAAAAGAAGCAGGTCTGCATCATGCTCCTACTCTATTTCATAATTTTCCTTCTCATCCACTGTGTTGCTGCCCATTTGTCGCCGATGACAACTGGGGCTCCGCTGTGAAGGGTCAAGTTGTTCAAGTCTTGATTGTCATAAAAATATTCGAAATAAACGGCCATGCCTTTTTGCGGGGATACCGCGAAGTTGAGTTTCGGGAAGTAGGTTTCTCCGCCTTGTTCAACATCATTCAAATACATGACGAGTGTGCTGATTCTTGGGTTACTTACCTTTGACGAAAAAAAGTCAAAATGTGCTTTGTATTCCTGACCGATTTTATAATTCAAGATTTGCAGTCCTTCTCCATGTTCATTGGGAATGCCCATCAGCTGAGAAACCCTTTTTTCTACTTTGGCGACTACTTCAGTTTCAGCTCCAATAAATGTACTGCTGCTCGTCCTGAGTTCATCGACCTCACGGATGTTGCCGATTTTCGAGCGCTGTAGCTTATCCTTTGACAGCTTGATCAGCTCATCACATTCTTCGTCACTCAGGACATTTCCCAAAATGACGATTAACGGTTCTTCCATTCTAGCAATTATGTTGATTTCCCGATCATCGGTTTTGATTTTGTTTCCGATATGGGGAAATATCGTAGTTTCTTTTACGGTTACATCAACATCATCCATTATCAACTTTCATCAACCTCTTAATCATAGAATTTTCCAAAAATTAGATTGATATATAAACGAAAGCATCATTCATTCTTTATGTCCTTTGTTTCTACCTGTAATTCAAAATGGATGACAAAATCTATTTAATTTTTCAATTTATTTTACAACGCAGGAACTATCTTTTTTTTCAGAAATAAGGACCTGATTCGAATCAAAAAAACGGCGCATGATTTCGGCGGCGCGTTTACACAATGATCACCCATACGCCTGTGATGTGAATGGAGCGATTACCATAGTTAAAGATGCAAATAGCGCGCTCACCCTTCAGCTGATAATATGTTTTCCTACTCCATATAGTTCCCCTGTCTTTCCAGGTTAAAAAACAAAGAGAACCCCAGTATTCTACCTTAACCTATACCGTTTCATATATATCATATAATTTGCCAGCCATATCGACAATCAATTTTTTTAGCTCGACTTGATTCACCCAATCTCCAGGTAATGCATCGAGACCTTGGAAGGCACCGATGATGTTCCCGCAGATCGAACCGGTCGAGTCACTGTCCCCATCATGATTCACTGACAGGATCAATGCCTTCCGAAAATCATTTTCTTTCAAAGTGCAGTACAATGCAATCGCAAGTGCTTCCTCGGCAACCCAGCCTTCGCCAAGATGAGAAATCGCCTTTGCAGGATTTATGTCACTCCGCGAAAGTTCAACTGCAGCCCCTATCGACTTCAATGTCTCTTCATGGTGTTTGTAGCTTTTCAAAATGGCAATGGCATCCTCGGTGCTTTCGGATAAGCTTTTGCCATTGAGCAGTTCTGCAATGATCACAGCCAGTGATCCAGCTGACGGATACCCTGACGGATGGCCATGGGTGATCGCGGCGATTTCCGCAGCAACTCTGAAAGCTTGCTCAGGGTCTTTATGTAAAATAAGCCAACCGGCGCCAACCGCATGACTCCGCCACAGCCCCTGCTATTGTTGATCGGCTTTTCGATCGTTCCCTTTTTATTGCTTTCAAGCGCCGACAGGCATGTGTTTCCTGGGGCTCTTGCTGAGTACAATTCTTTATATTGTAAAATGCTGCTGCCAACCTCATGGGGCTGGGGATCAAGCAGCCAGCCATAATGCTCATCCGGCAGGCTCTTTGTCTGGGTATAAAGCCAGCGAAGATAAGATTGATAGGTTCCGCTTCCCGCAAAGCTCCCAATCCCGCGTTCTCTCATGCGGTCATATGCCCAGATCAGGCCATCAGCCGTGAACAGCGTCATCGGGTATCATCGGAAAACAAAGCCTTCCCAGTGTAACGATCCGGCTCTAAATCGGTGATCCCTTCCTCGCCAAATCTTGCTTTAAATTTCTTCAAGCTTCATAAACTCTACCGTGTAACCTAGAGCATCTCCAATCGCACCGCCAACCAAGGACGCTATGAACAAATCTTTTTTAGACATAGGGACTCCTTTGGAATTGAAATTTATTAATAGTATTCTTCACCATATCGGCCTAATCCTTTATTTTTAACAAACCGGGACACCATCCATCGTCATCCACTCCTTCCGCAGCGATAACTCCGAAGTTTATGCCAAAGATGAACGGACTACGATTGGCAGCTCTTACGCTTGTAAATTTACCACTGTCGACTGTCAGTAAAACGATACCGCCATCAGCTTTCGCAGGGATCGCTAATGTTACTTTTCCAGCTGTCGCAGTATATGTCTCACCTGAATAGTGGTCAGTTACCACTGAACAATCCTTGAATTTTACCTATATGAAAAGGGGGCTGGCCAGGCGGCTTGCTCCCTTTCGGTTATTTTTTAGTAATAAAATCCAGGCCGGCAGCATGGGTACATTGGATATGGCGGGTATGGCGGGTATCCATAACCACCAAAACCACCATAAAATGGCCGTGGGTAGAACAAGGCTCCGCCCAATAATCCACCAGCCAAGCCACCTAAAAATGGTAATCCAAAGCCCCACCTCTGGTCCTGCATTCGATAAGGATGTCTGTATGCGTGCATACGGCTTACCTCCCTTTTCTATTTTGTATCCACTACCTTTATATGCATTTATCACGGTTTTGGCTTGGGCGAATACACATGCCAGGGAGGCAGATTCCAACAAACAGGAGCATGGAATCCCATGCTCCTGTTCAAAACATATTTAAACCCTAAACTTTGCAACCATTTCTCTTAGGCTATCAGCCAGCTTTGAAAGGGAAGCGGAGGATGAGGAAACTTCTTCCATGGAAGCCAGCTGCTCTTCGGTGGCTGAGGCGATTTCTGCCGTGCTTGCGACGGAGCTGCGAGCGATTCTTGTTACCTCTTCAATGGAACTATTCACCTGCATGACGTTTGCTGACATTTCTTCGGAAATGGCCGAGACCTCTTGAATTTCCGAGCTGACATTCTCAATCGACTTTAAAATCTCATCAAATGTCTTGCCTGTCCCCTCTACCAATGATGTACCCTCGGAAATTTCGGTTGCCCCTTTGTTCATCATTTCGACGACCTGGTGTGTTTCTTTTTGGATGACTTCAATTAGGCTGGAAATTTGGCTGGCAGACTGTCTTGAAAGCTCAGCCAACTTTCGAACTTCATCTGCCACCACCGCGAACCCTTTACCGTGCTCGCCTGCCCTTGCTGCTTCAATGGCGGCATTAAGCGCAAGCAAATTGGTTTGATCGGCAATTCCGGTGATGACATCGATGATATTGCCGATTTCAGCGGATTTGCGGTCCAAATCTTTGATGACCGTATTGGTTTCTCTTGTTGTTTGGTTGATCGTTTTCATTTTTTCAATGACTTTTTCTAACGAATTATGACCAAGCATTGCCTGTTTTGTCGTATCTACCGCAGACTCTGCAACCGTGGATGTCGTTACTGCCACACGCTGAATCGCACTGGACATCTCTCCGACTGCCTTCGCGCTTTCCTCCGTATTCTTGCTTTGAAGTTCAGCACCGCCAGCGACTTCCTGAATGGCTGTAGCCACTTGATTCGTGGCAGAATTTGTCTGATCAGCACTAGCCATCATTTCTTCTGCTGAAGCGGCAATCTGCTCCGATGTAGTGCTGACCTGAAAAATGATCGCTCTTAAACTCGATGCCATTTCATTAAAATCAGTTGCCAACTGCCCAATTTCATCATTATTCTTCACATTGATTTTTTCAATGCCCAGATTACCGGCAGCTAGTTGCTTTGCTGCTTGAGAAACAAGCTGAACAGGCTTTGAGACTATTCTACTAATATAGGAAGCAATTCCAATTCCGATAATAAAGGCTGCGGCACTTATCGCAATGATCAGCAAACCAATCTTGCGTACATTATCGGAGAGCATCGCACTTGTTGTATCCATTTCATCTTGCTGATACTTAATCGCATCTTCGACAGCGGAATTCAAAGCAAAAATCAGTTGATTCCCTTGTTGCTGCATTATAAGCCGTGCCTCATCCAGTTGGTCATCTCGAATTAACGTAAAAACTTCTGAAGCAACTTTATAATATTGCGCCTCAACCTCGATCAGATTCTCACCCACTTTCTTCCCTTCAGTCGAGTCAGTCGTGCTCAAATATTTCTGTGATCCGTTAGCAAAATCTTCTACTGCTCCTTCAAACTCAATGAGACTCTCCCCATCACGGTTTGCCATGTATTTTTGGAGCGAAAGCTGTTCCCACATGACGGCATCCTTCATTTCGACAATCAAATTCAGCTTTTCCATTCGATCATCAATAGACGATGAGTACTGGCTATCCATCTTATTAAATTCAAAATTTGTAATAATTGCTACTACTACCAGCAAAGCCAATACTGAGAAAAAACCTGCCAATAATTTGGCACGAACGCTGAACTTTTTCTGTGTTTTTTTCATGAATTTCTTTCTAAATCCCATTTTTCCGCTCTCCTGTCCAATAACCGTTTCTTTTCCTACTGATTATTTCGGTTCGATTGACGAAAACTTTAGAATCTCAGCGATTAAATAAAAGAAAGGTCCTTCTGCTACCAAATGCAAGCAAAGTATCTTTCCTTTGTGACCTCGCCAACGATCGTCATGTCGATATCTATGGATAATACTTTCTATCTATGAAATTAGCAGTTGCATAAATGTCTCAGAATGTTCACTGATTTTCACTTCGAATTCTTTTAAAATGAAGGAAGAAAGGAAGTGGAAAATGATACTAAAAGAACGCACCAAACCAGAAGAGTTAGAAATTTTGCTGGCGTTAAAGCCCCGAATGGAGCTGGGAGAGACAGCAACAATTAACTTGTACACCCTGGAGAAGGGCTATGAAGGCGAAGTGCAATTCGACCATTGGTTCACGAATTATACTCCGGAAAGCCTCATCATTAACGACCTGTTGCTTGAATTGAATGGCACCCATTTTCAAATCGACTCGCTGGTGATCACCCAGGACCGCCTGCACCTTTTCGAAGTGAAAAACCTGGAAGGAGATTACTATTTGGATGGAGACAAATTTAAAACCGCCGCTGGTGCTGAAATCAAAAATCCCCTCCACCAGCTAAGCCGTGCAGAATCCCTGCTGAAACAACTGCTGAAGAATCTAGGATTATACGTCTCTCTAGAACCAAACCTCGTGTTCATCAACCCAGAATTCACCCTTCTGCAAGCACCAGTAAAATCACCCATTGTTTTGCCAACCCAATTGAACCGATTTATGGATAAGATGAACAGAACCTCTTCTAAACTAACAAACAAACAGACAAAACTGGCAGAGGCCCTATTGTCATTGCATATTAAGAAATCACCGTTTACCAGAGTGCCAGGGTATGAATTGGATAGTTTGAGGAAAGGGGTTATTTGTGAAGGGTGTGGGGGTTTTTTGGAGGGTTTTGATCGATATAACTTAAAATGTAGTCATTGCGGTGCAAAGGAGTCCATTGATGCCGCCGTCTTGCGTACCATAAAAAACTATCGCTTACTCTTTCCGGGTCAAAAAGTAACCACATCTGTTATTTTTGAGTGGGAAGATGGTGTTCTTCCGATAAAAACTATTAGAAGAGTCTTAAAGCAAAACTTTTTAGTCCAAGGAGAGTGTAGATCTACATTTTACGAATAAGGAAAGAGGTCTCCTCTTTCCTTGTTTTTCTCTTAAAGGAGCTTTCCATAGCGCGAATACTATTTTGATGGATACCCGTCTCCCTTTTATGTACCCGTAATCCTCGCATCCGCTCTTTCACGGGCACATGTTTCCCTTTTATG
>NZ_JXIQ01000018.1 GCF_000934845.1 Mesobacillus subterraneus | reverse complement strand
CACAGGACGTGGCGTTATCGGCGGGCAGCGCTTGTCGGGGCTGTTCGAGGCGCTTGCGCTTTTTGTTCTTTATCTCTATAGGAAGGTAGCTAAGCCCATTAGAAGGGTCGAAGCCAGCATAGTAAGAAGCATAACGTAAACGACTGCTTTTCTGATATTCGGTTTCCGCATGAAAAATTCCCCCTTCCACTTTCCTATTCTCCTTCTATTATTTTACCTTGCAAGAACCGTTTCAACAACCACTTTGATTAGGATATTGTCTATATTCTCCTTTTTACCAAAATCACGCTTTTCACGATGTAAAGGAGAAGGTTTTGCGACAAATTTGTCGAATAGTAAAATAATTAACTATTTTTAAATAATGGTTGGAGGGAAATAGATGATAAAAAAAGTTGATCACATCGGCATTGCTGTCAAATCTCTTGAGGATGCCCTCCCGTTTTATACAGACGTACTGAAGCTGCCATTACTGGGGATTGAGGAAGTGGCCAGCGAAAAGGTGAAAGTCGCTTTTCTGCAAGCGGGAGAAACGAAGCTGGAACTTCTGGAGCCACTATCAGAGGATAGTGCGATTGCCCATTTTATGGAGAAGCGTGGGGAGGGGATCCACCATGTTGCCCTAGGAGTTGAGTCGATCCAGGACAGAATCGACGATATGAAGAAAAACGGGATCAAGATGATTCAGGATGTACCAAAGAAAGGTGCAGGCGGAGCACTTGTAGCATTCATGCACCCGAAATCGACCGGCAGCATTTTATACGAACTTTGCCAGAGTAACAGGGAGGCTGAATAAAATGACAGACATCTATGAAAAAATTAATGAATTATATGATCGACGCAGGGAAATCGAATTGGGTGGCGGTGACGACCGAATTGAAAAACAGCATGAAAAGGGCAAGCTGACAGCCCGTGAACGAATCGAACTACTTGTGGACCCAGGCAGCTTTGTAGAATTGAATCCATTCATCCAGCATCGCAGCACCGATTTTGGGCTAGAGAATCAAAAGGGACCCGGGGATGGAGTAGTCACTGGTTATGGAAAAGTAAATGGCCGGGCGATCTATCTTTTTTCTCAGGATTTCACCGTTTTCGGCGGTGCGTTGGGTGAAATGCATGCAAAGAAAATCGCTAATGTGATGGATCTTGCCGCCAAAAATGGCGCTCCATTTGTCGGATTAAATGATTCCGGCGGAGCAAGGATCCAGGAGGGTGTCGTTTCTCTTGATGGCTACGGTCAGATCTTTTACCGTAATTCCATTTACTCAGGGGTAATCCCCCAAATATCCGCGATTATGGGACCTTGTGCAGGGGGAGCAGTGTATTCACCAGCGATTACTGACTTTGTATTCATGGTCGAAAAAACGAGTCAAATGTTCATCACCGGGCCAAAAGTAATTGAAACGGTTACAGGTGAAAAAATCTCCGCCGAAGATTTAGGCGGTGCCATCGTACATAATACAATCAGCGGCAACGCTCATTTCCATGGCCAATCCGAAGAAGAAACATTGGAGCAGGTAAGAATGCTGTTAAGCTATCTGCCACAAAACTATGAAGAAAAACCTCCGCGTCTTGAAGCAGATGATCAGGATGACTATCGTCCAGACTTAACAGACGTGATTCCATTTGACGCTGTCAGGCCTTATGATGTGCGCAGCGTAATCGAGCAGGTTGTCGATCCTGGTTCATTTTTGGAAATACAGAAGGATTTCGCCAAAAATATTGTGATTGGCCTTGCGAGAATCAAAGGGGAAGTTGTTGGTCTTGTCTGCAACCAGCCAAAGGTGATGGCAGGGGGACTTGATATCAATTCATCCGACAAAGCAGCTCGATTCATCCGATTCTGCGATTCTTTCAACATCCCAATTATCACCTTTGAAGATGTGACAGGATTTTTTCCGGGAATCAAGCAGGAGCATGGTGGGATCATCCGCCACGGTGCAAAAATTCTCTATGCTTATTCAGAAGCAACTGTTCCGAAACTAACGGTTATTTTACGGAAAGCATATGGGGGAGCATATGTTGCCCTGAACAGTAAATCCATCGGGGCAGATCTAGTTTTTGCCTGGCCAAATGCCGAAATTGCAGTAATGGGACCACAGGGAGCCGCAAATATTATTTTCGCCAAGGAGATTCAGATTAGCGAAAATCCTGACCAGACAAGACAGCAAAAAATCAATGAATATCGTGATAAATTTGCGAATCCATATGTCGCGGCCAGCCAGGGAATGGTCGATGACGTCATTGATCCGCGTGATACACGGATCAAATTGATTCAGGCACTTGAGATGCTCCGGACAAAGAAAGAAGCCAGGCCGGGCAAAAAGCATGGCAACATTCCGCTATAGGATTTAGTGTTTGGTGTTGTCCGTCCATTAGCGTTATACTCAAGTAGTATATACATAATTGGAGGTTGGCCAGGATGATTAATAACGAACGTTTATTGAATGAGTTTTTAGAGCTTGTCCAAATTGATTCCGAAACAAAGTATGAAACAGAGATCGCTGGCGTTCTCAAGCAGAAATTCGCGGCCCTCGGAGTGGATGTCATCGAGGATGATACGACTGCACAAACAGGGCATGGTGCTGGTAACCTGATCTGTACTTTGGAAGGGACAAAAGAAGGTGTCGATACCATCTACTTCACTTCCCATATGGATACAGTCGTACCGGCAAATGGAGTAAAGCCATCCATCAAAGATGGTTATGTTGTCACAGATGGGACAACCATTCTTGGTGCAGATGACAAGACGGGACTGTCAGTCATGCTTGAAACGATTCGTGTCCTGAAGGAACAATCGATCCCTCATGGAACAATCCAGTTCATCATTACCGTCGGGGAAGAATCAGGGCTTGTTGGTGCCAAGGCATTAGCTTCTTCTTTGGTAAAAGCGAAATACGGATATGCACTCGACAGTGACGGCAAGGTAGGAAACATTATTGTCGCCGCTCCTACGCAGGCGAAAGTGTCGGCTGTCATTCATGGCAAAACCGCCCACGCAGGTGTTGCTCCTGAAAAAGGTGTTTCCGCCATTACGATCGCTGCCAAAGCAGTGGCCAGAATGCCGCTTGGCCGTATTGATGGAGAAACAACCGCAAATATCGGCCGTTTCCAGGGCGGAACACAGACAAATATCGTGGCCGACCGCGTCGAAATTCTTGCTGAAGCCCGTTCGCTAATCCCGGAAAAAATGGAAGCGCAAGTGGCAAAAATGAAGGAAGCATTCGAATCAGCTGCACGGGAAATGGGCGGAAAAGCTGAAGTGGATGTCCAGGTTATGTATCCAGGCTTCAAATTCAGTGAAGGCGACCTGGTTGTGCAACTGGCTCAAAAAGCTGCCGCAAAAATCGGCAGAAGCTCAGAATTGCTCCAAAGCGGCGGCGGAAGCGATGCGAATGTCATTGCCGGCTTTGGTATCCCGACAGTCAACCTGGCAGTTGGCTATGAAGAAATCCACACAACAAACGAAAGAATGCCAATCGAAGAGCTAGAGAAGCTTGCCGAGATGGTCATCGCATTGATTCAAGAAGTAGCTGCACAATAAAAAATGAGAAAAAGTAGGCTTCCCTGCACGGGGAAGCCCTTTTTATAAGAACTTACAGATTTTAATAGACATCTTGACGCTTTCTCCAAATGATGAACAGATGGACAATTATCAGCTTCTTGGCTTTGCAGAACAGGTTTATAATGTCATGTTTGAATTTGTTGCCCATCGAATACCAGAACCTTTGGTGAAATATACAACATTATAGAGAGAAAGACTGTCTGATATAATTTCTGAAAATTTTAAAAAAATAATTTTTTTGATAGACTAGGATTTTCTTATCTGGTATTCTATCTTTGCAAAAACCATAATATAGAAAGGAAGTCATAAAATGAAAAAGAAAGTGATCCTTCCGCTTTTGTCCATTGTTATGTTTTTATTTGTTTCAGGGAGTAATGCATATGCTTATCTGTTTAACACTGCGCCAAAGATATACTACCCTACAGATGCTTATTACTGGGTAGATCCAGACTTTAAAAATTTTCAAAGTGGTTACAAGTGGACAGAAGTGGACCAATCCGTGAACAAGTGGGATGCGCTGCCAGAAATTCAATTTACCACAAGGGTATCCAGCACTTCTAACGCAGATGTATATATTGAATGGGCGAATGCTTATAGTGGAGATACTTATGGACGCTATGTCAGCGGTTCAAATGGCCATATCATTATTTACAAGGCTTGGTTCGAGTTAACTGAAACACAGGAAAGGGAAACTATTGTTCATGAGGTGGGGCATGCATTAGGACTAGCACATACTCAGAAAGAAAACGATAGTATAGCAGTAATGCGTCAATATAACTTTAACAATAAAGACTACCCTTTATCTGACGATAAAGCTGGAATTGCAAGATTATATTAAAAAGGGGTAAAAATAAATGAAAAAAATACTAATCGTTGGAATTTCCGTTTTAACATTAACATTTGGAGGTTTATTTGTTGCAAAGAACTTTAATGGTTCAGAGCCAAAAGTAATCAGCGATCATGCGAAAGTCGTATCATTTGAAACATTGAGTGAAATGGAAAATGAGAGTCCTATTATTGTTCGCGGAAAAAAATTAGGGAAGCTGGGTCAGAAAAAAGTAAAATCAAAAGTAAATGATAATATTATTTCCGGATGGACTGAAGCCGAATTCCTTGTTAAGGAAGTTATCAAGACAGACGGAAATGAAAAGGTCAAACCTAATGCCAAAATTAGTGTTGGTGAATTAGTCTATGAACACGAGGGTATTATTCATACGACAAATGGCTACAAAGAAATGAAAAACGGAGAAGATTATCTCCTGTTCTTAATTGAACGAGATGGTGTGCTCTCAATACGAGGAGTTACCTTTGGGAAAGTACCTTTAAACACAGATGACGTTGAGATGTATGCGGATGAAGACGAGCCGGAAGAAGAAGTAAAAGCAGAGCGGGCAAATTTTGCAAAATTGTTTAACGAAGCAAAAGAGAAGTACGGAAAGTAAAAATAAAACCCTCCAAGGCATGTATTGGCTTGGAGGGTTTATTTATTAAGTGTTTAATTTGTTTGCTATTTGACCAAATGGTATCTAGATGATAGCTCATCTGTAGGCCAACTTCCTCATAAGTTAAACCCGTATCTTCATGGAGTGATAGGATGGTCCGTTCAAATGAAGTCAACTTATCAAAAGGGAATGAGGCATTTTTTCCGATGATCCAATTCAAGCCCCAGTTCCTTTGTCTCGATTTCGAAATACAAGTCCTGGTACCAGTGTTCTTGTAATTTAATTTCACTTTCATGGTCTATGAATTCGTCATCGGTTTCTGTACGCCTAGAATAAAGAGGGTCTTTGAAAAGGGATTGGTAGTGGCAAGAAATGTGTTTTAATAGACATTTCAGAGAGAAGTTGAAGGCAAAATGTCCAGGAAATGAGTTGTTTTCTTAGACAGTTCCAGGAGAAGTAATCGGCAAAATGTCTATTAGCTGACCTTTTTTTTCAATATCCCTAAAAATGAAACGAAAGAATCCGATATAATACTTGGAAAACTGTTCATTCACCACGCAACGATAATAATCTATTCTGATTATCCATTTAGCTCAGTTTCCTCTTTTCATACGAACTAATGTTTGGTATACTAAAATCAAACATTGGTTCGGGAGTGATTTAGATGGCTAAAAAGGAATCTATGAATTTGATACAGTTTCAAAAAGCATTTCAAACGGAAGATGCGTGCCATCAGCATTTATACAAGATGAAGTGGTCTGATGGATTCCGCTGCCAAAAGTGTCAGCACGATCGGGCTTAAGAAATCAAAACCCGTAAACTTCCTTTGTATGAGTGTACGAATTGCCACCATCAAACAACGGTCACTGTAGGTACTGTGTTGGAGAAAACTCGCACAGACCTTGTAAAATGGTTTTGGGCGATTTACCTCATCGTTCATGACAAGCGTGGGGTTTCTGCCACGTTCCTTGCTGATGAACTTGGCGTTGCCTATCAAACCGCTTGGACGATCCAACATAAGGTCCGTAAAGCAATGGGAGAGCGTGATAGCATGTATACCCTAGCTGGCATTGTAGAGCTAGATGATGCTTTTTTCGGAGCGCCCACAGAAGGCGGTAAACGCGGGCGCGGTACGGATCAAACCCCCGTCCTTGTTGCTCTCTCGCTTGATAAGAAAGGTCATCCTAAATATCTTAAGATGCAAGTGATTCCTGACGTTAAAGGTGTTACACTTGTTACCTTTGCACAAAAGTTCATCGAGTCTGGATCAACCATTACAAGTGATAAGTACCGATCTTATAAAGCTTTGGCGAAAGAAGGGTTTAATCATGAAGCCAAACTCTTTAATCCAGTGGATAACCCAGATCATCTAAAGTGGCTTCATACGGTCATCTCCAATGCTAAAGCCTTTATTGGCGGGACCTTCATGGGTTGGATTCCAAACATTTGCAAGCCATACCTGGATGAATTCTGTTATCGATTCAACCGTCGAGCAATAAAAAACGAACTGTTTAACCGATTGGCTCAATGTTGTGTTTCATCAACCACTGTAACCTATACTGAGCTAGTTGGATAATCAGATTTTATAATTCAGTACAAGCCCAGTGGTAATTACAGTGAAAATTAGAAAAATTAGGCAGTCAGATGCAGAAAGGTTTCTTCAATTAACTCAACAAGTATGAAGATTTTAAAAAATACCGATTTTCGATTCAGGAGTACTGCGATGTATGTGGTATTGACCGCGAAAATGGAGGGAACTACATAAAGATAAAAAAATCTCTGAGAGCGCTCGAGATAAGAGTTTTTGGATAGCACTAGAGGATGAAAGTGAAGTGCTAATGAGCTGGTTATCGAAAAGTCCGTGTATATCCAAGTAAGGGGATAATAGACGTTGAACTTGATAGTGATTTGAAGCCATACTTGTTGCAGCTAAAAGCTTTCTTCACTAAATACAATTATTTGTATATTATGACTAGGAAAAGGCAGTACAGTACGGTGGTATGAATTATTAAAGTCGTACGAAAATAATTCAGGAATCATATATGAAATAGATGAATTAAGAAAGCTCCTATGCATTTCAAAAGACACCTTGCCACGATGGGTTGATTTTAAACGTTTTGTAATTGAACAAGCTATGAAGAAAACTAACGAATTAACAGACATTAGTGTCAGATACAGTCCAATTAAGAAAGGATGTAGCGTGTTTGAAGTGAAATTCAACATTTTCCCAAAAAGTGAAACAGAAAAAATTTTCGCTCAAAATGTTATTGAACGACGTCTAGATCCAGCAAAGGCCAAAGAATATACTGAAATACCTTATTAAAAAAACATGAGCTCCTCTATGGGGGAGTATCAGGAAAATTCGGATTTACAACGGTAAGAGTTTTGAGACAAGTCGTATGGAACTTTATGAATCCTTATTTTGCACGATTTTATGTCGGTTTCAATAGATCTCGGTGTATACTGGCATCATCATTTTTTTCAATCTACTTGTCTAAACACTTATCAAGCCCTGTTTTTAGTGGTCTTCTTTTAGGGATTATAATTGGATTCATAGGACATGGCATAGAAAAATATGTGATTTACAGAACTAAAAAAGAAAAGAAATAAACTATATAAGTTCATATTGAATTTCAAGGATTGCTCCAGTTAAATTAGAGTTTGTTGAACAATATATATAGATTGACGAAATGTTTTCCATTGGTGACTATGTGAAAGCCTACCGTACATCCGGTCTTGCTGGCCTTGATATGGGTTGTTCCACTGGAAGACGTCCGATGCTAACTCCTGAACAGGAACAGAAAGTGTATGAAACAGTCAGGGATAAGACGCCTGCGGAGGTAGGGCAACTGCCGCAATGAACTGGACCGCGTCCCTTCTTGCAGCCTGGATTGAAAAAGAGTTTCAGGTCACTTATTCAGGAAGGGGAACGAACTGGCTGCTCCACCGCCTTGGCTTTAGCAATACCCGCCCGACTTATTCTCTTGCGATGGCAGACCCAAAAAAACAGGAAGAATTCAAACAGGAATTCGACCAGTTAAAAAAATTGCTTCATGGCGAAATTGATCGAATCGTGTTCGAGGACGAATGCATGATCAGGGATTACCAGGCAATCGGAAGAACCTGGTTTCCGAAGGGAGAGCAAAAGATCATTCCCACGTATGGGAAGCACGAAGGGGCAAAACTGCTCGCAACCCTGGACTATGAGACAGGCGATGTCTACTTCGAGGAACATGGCAAGTACGATGCCGAAGTCTTCCTTGGCTTCCTGAAGAATTTCCTTGCCACCTATCCGACGGGAAAGACCGTCATGATTCTAGATAATGCCCGCATCCATTATGCAAAGATGATCCAGCCGTTCCTTGATGAAAATAAGGACAAACTGAAATTTGTTTTCCTCCATATAGTCCGCAGCTAAATCTGGTTGAAAGCCTGTGGGGCTGGCTAAAAAAGTCTGTGACCCATAACGTCTTCTTTTCTTCGGTAAAAAAATTAGGGTTGCCGTCAAATCATTCCTTGAAGAGATAAGCAAAGATTTGTCAAACGTTGTAGAACGTCTTTGCATTCATTTATAGGGATTCTTTTTGGCATTCTATATAGAAATTTCATTTTAATCCACAACTAAATAATTTTCTAAACAAGACAAAAGACAAGCCAGCAATCGACTTGTCTTGGTATAGCATATTACCTGCTATTATATATCGTCACTTAGCAGCAAGTTACCCTCTTCTGGCTCCTCTACCACCGCGCTTGGATTCGGTAGCACGTTTCAGAGTTGACAAACGGTCTTCACTATCCTTCAGAAATTTCGCCATTTTGGACTCGAAATTTTCAGGACGGACATTTCGGGTGTCATTTCCTCTTCCGCCACCGCGAGGACGCTGAGAGTAAGGTCGGTCTGGTCGGTCTGGTCTTGCAGGCCGCTCTGGTCGGTCTGGACGGTCCACCGCTTTTTTGATTGATAAACCTATTTTCCCGTCTTTTTCAACATTGATTACCTTTACTTCAACCTGGTCGCCCACTTTGAGGTGGTCATTGATATCCTTGACATAATTGTCTGCAACCTCACTGATATGGACCAGTCCAGTTGAGCCTCCCGGCAGTTCCACAAACGCCCCGAAATTTGTAATACCTGTTACCTTTCCCTGTAGCTTGCTGCCTACTTCGATTGACATAAAAAAGTTTTGCCTCCTTAAAGATATAAAAAATCAAACTTACTTTATATTATACAGAATATCAAAAAAGAGTGTCAATAAGCCGAATCCTGGGAGTTCTTTTTCTCTTTTGGAAGGTTGAAGATGATTTCGTTCTTTTCGGATAGGAAGTATTCCTTGCGGGCAAGCTTCGCTATGTATTCGTCATCATTCAATTTGACAATTTCCTCATCGAGAATTTTCTGCTTTTTCTTTAGGCTTATTAATTTTTGCTCTAGCTGCGCTTTGTCCGTCTGCTTCTTTTCCAGCGCAGCCGTCTGGGATACGAAGGTGGAGATCATCAAATAGGAGATGATCGATACGAATAGAGCAAAGACTGCGAGGCGCCTAAACAGCAGTTTTCGCTTCCTTGTTTGTGCTATACCCGCTTTTTTGTGCTGCTGTACGTATTGGTTCTCCATCCTGGCTATATTCCTTTTCCTGATAACACTCATTCCCCGCAGTCCCCCTAACATGTATTTTTCACTTTTATGGTATCTATTTCTTAAAGTTCTTTATCCATTTTATCGGCTTAGTAACATAATTCTTTACGACATTTAGAAATCCTGCCCATTTATTATATAACTTCTCGACGCTTTTTTTAACTGTTTTCGGCAAAAGTTTCCAAAAAAACAGCAATATCATCTTAACTGGCTTCAAAATGAGGTTTTTCAGCAGCGATAACGTAACGAAAAGAATCCATTTCAGCAGAGAAAAAAGCCCTCTCCCCATAAGGAGTACGAGTGATAGAGCAGTAGTGACAAGCACTCGCAGCGGCTTAACTAGGAGGATCATTACAGCTTTGACGAAGAAAAGATACATATTGATCGTAACGGTGATTGTCTGCTCGAGCAGTTTCAGGTACATTGTCTTAAACAAGCTTTGATAAGCCGCAAAGCCGCATAATAATGCCAGGAAGATATAAAAACGCAATTCCCCTAAATTAACGGAAAATAACACATAAAAAATCGACAAACTTTGGAATACCCAAAACAGGATGTCATTGATGAAAACGATCCAGGATTTCCGCTTTGATCTTTTCAGGAAGCGATTATGAGTATCTAGTGAAGCTCCGAATAGGCTGCCCATCCCAATCATGGCGAGCATCGTCAAAAATTGGGTCGACAGTGTCATCGGAATAGTTTGCTAAAGAATCCTTTAGCTTTCTCCCCATTCTGCTCATCTAGGTAGACCAGATCAAAGATTTTCCCCTTGATCGAGACGATTCCCTTGTCGACATCCAAATTCTTCATTTGTAAATTTTGACCTTTAATTGCCAGAAATCCCATGACTGTCTCCAACAGGAATTCTTCGTTATCAAAGCTTTCTACCTGCTTTACTCCGGTGATTTCTAATGTCCGTCTGCCCCTCATCACTAAGTCATGATCTGGCAAATTGCTTTTCGCTTGGTTGGATTCATAATATTGGTTCATCTTAACCCCTCGCAATCATAATGCACATTTGTACATGCTTATGATGGGAGCAGTCAAAATAGAACAAGTCTTACGATGTAGCAAAATTACTCTTGGTCATCTCCGGGAATTCGGTCTTCTCCAAGGATTGTATACATTTCTGCCGCTTCCTCCTTACGAGAATTCTCCTGAATCCGCTCAATTTTGACAGAAACAGTCTTCTGCCCGAAGCGGATCGCCAACTCATCGCCGGCTTTTACATTCGTGCTCGCTTTTGCAGGAACACCGTTGACGGAAATTCTTCCTTGATCCGATACTTCCTTTGCCAATGTTCTTCTTTTGATCAATCTTGATACTTTTAAAAATTTATCCAGTCTCAATGCAATTAAACCTCTTTTCAATAATTGGTATTTATTACCTTATAATCCGCGTTTCTTCGCTTCATTCCAATAGTCATCAAGCTCTTCCAGGGAATGGGCTTCAAGCTTCCGCCCCTTTTCAGCGGCTTTCTGTTCGAGAAAAGCAAAACGGCGAATAAATTTCTGGTTTGTCTTGTGTAATGCCTGTTCAGGATTAATGTTATAATGCCTTGCAAAGTTTACGAGCGCAAAGAGCAGGTCGCCGTACTCTAATTCCATGTCATCAAACTGGCTATTCTCGCCCATTTCAGCTGAGAGCTCCTCGATTTCTTCCTTAATCTTATCGAGGATGGGGGCTACTGTCTTCCAATCAAAACCAACTTTCGCTGCTTCTTTTTGCAATTCACATGCCCTCAATAAGTTTGGCAGTCCTTTGCCGGCACCCTCAAGCACTGATTTTACTGCGCCGCCTTTTTCCTGCTTTTTGATTTCCTGCCAATTGCGCAGGACATCTGCTTCATTTTCTACTGTCTTGCCGCCAAAAACATGAGGGTGCCTGCGGATCATTTTTGACGTTAACCCTTCGATGACATCGTCAATCGAGAAATATCCATCATCTTCGCCAATCTGAGCATGAAGCATGACCTGCAGAAGTACATCTCCCAACTCCTCTATCATATGGTCTATATCCTCATTGTCAATGGCTTCAAGCAATTCGTAGGACTCTTCGATCAAGTATTTCTTTAAGGATTGATGGGTTTGCTTTTTATCCCACGGACAGCCGTTTGGTCCTCGCAGTTCTGATATAATTCCCCGCAGCTTCGAAAAGTTCTTGTAGAGGATTTGCTCATCTTTCACTGGAGGAACATATACCGATGTCAGATTGCTGATTTCCATCTCCCGGTCGAGTTCATACAATGGTATTTTTTTTACCACTTCCTCCTTGCTACCTGCTGCCGTGACGATATATACCTCATAGTCATCCGGCAATTTTTCCATCAGCGTTAGCTTGACGTCAGAGGCAACAAACGAATCATACACCTGGCCGATGATAATATGGCTACGAAGCAGCAGATCTTCTTTTACAAGAGCCGTGCCATCGAGCAGTTGGAATCCATCGATCGGATCCATTTTCAGCGATTGGAACATCGCATCAAGGAAGCTTTGACCGCCACCGATCGCGATCTCTATTTCACGTTTCGGACCTCGTTCAAGCAATAGCTGCACGGTTCGCTCCGCAATCAAAGGATGTCCGGGAACGACATACGTTACGGGTGCCCTGTTTGCTTCTGCCATCAAGAATTCCGTGATTTCCTCATAAACAGCCGCAAACTGATCGTGCTTCTCATAAACCGCATCAAACGAATGAAACTGGATGCCCTCCTTCTCGAGCTCCGCAACGACCGGGTGCTCCTTTGTCCGTAAAAACAGGTTCTTCTCCTGTTGCAGCGTTCTATATACGCCAAGCGGCAGCTGATCAAGGTCGCCAGCGCCAAGCCCGATAATGACAATCTGTTTCTTCATGTCTCGCTTCCTCCTATTTTTCATTAGGCATTACCTGGTAAAAAGCTGTACAATCCGGCTTCCGAATGGCAGTGACGCCAGCTCCTCTTCAGGAAAAGCTTTTGTTTTAACCAGTACAAAAAAATAAATAAATGCCCCAATTGCCACCGAGCTTACTGCCTGGAAAATAGCTCCGAGTCGATCCGGTTCTACCCACGCATAACCAAAATTTGTTATCCATAAAAATAATCGTAAAAAAACAGCCATTACAGCCGAAGATAGCAAGACTTTGCTAATAAACAGAATGGATAAAACTGGGCCACCCAATTCGCGCCGTAATTTTGCCATCAAGACGAGCAGAACGGCGAGCATGGCTATCAGCGTGGCCCAGGCAGCGCCCATCGTCCCGAAATACGGGATTAAAATAAGGTTCGCGATATATTTTAGAAAAAAACCAAAAAGCACGGCTGCGGCCGGAAATAGCGGATGATCCAGCCCTTGGAGGATGCTCATAATCGTCAATATAACAGAGACAAATAAGATCATCAGGCTCAGTACTGCGAGAACATTTGAACCATCGGAATTCCTAAACAGCATCCGATTCACCGGGGCGATGATGCTCGACAATCCTACCGCTGCTGCTGCGCCAAAAACCAAGCTTACCTGAAGCGCGAGCTGGACCTTCGAGAGCATTCTTTCTTTAAGGGCGTTTGTTTTGTCCAGAGAAATTGCTGGAACAAGGCTCAATGACATCGAGGTTGCAACAATAGCTCCAAGCTGGATAAGCGGCTGTCCCCGGTCAAAAACCCCTTTTGCCGACTTTGCTTCCATAGCCGTCAAACCTGTACCAAGCAAGGAATGATACAGGTTCAACGAGTCTGCTAGCTGAAACAAGATCAACAGCATACCGCTGACGCTGATGGCAAGTCCCTGTATCATAAGTGCTTTTACAGCCCATGCTGCATCATGAAGCATGTCCTTAATAGAAAAATGCTTGAATGGGGCCTGGCCCCTATTTTTCAAAAAGAAAAACCCTAGCAGTAGCACCGATACAAGTCCTCCGATTATTGATCCGAATACTGCTGCGGTTCCTGTTACATATAGGGATAGGCCGTGCTGCACAAACACTGCCGATAGGATCAGGATAGTCGTGACGCGAAAGAATTGTTCAGAAACCTGGGAAATCGCTGTCGGAACCATATTTCCCTTCCCTTGAAAATACCCCCGCAATACCGAGATGAATGGGAAAAACAAAAACGGAACTGCAACAACTTGGAACAGTGGCGTTAATTCAGGATCTCCGACTTTTCCGGAAATCCAAGACGCGCCAAAAAAGAAAAAGGCAAAAAGCAGTCCCCCCATCATACCGAGAATCAAAAGCGACAAGGCCAATAGCCTGTCCGCCCTGCCATGATAACCACTTGCCTGCTCCTCTGTGTATAATTTAGAGATGATCACAGGAAATCCATATGTAGATAAAACCGTGAAGATGCCCAGAAAAGGATAGACTTGCTGATAAATATAAAAACCAATGTCTCCGACAATGTTCTGGAACGGGACACGGTAAACAGCGCTTAATATTTTGGTAACCAGTGCTGCCACGGTCAAAATCATGGCGCCCTTCATTAATTCGATTGAATCTACAACGGGCTTCATCGCCCAGCTCCTTCCAATAATCAGTTTCAACCGTATTATATCATAATACGAACATGCCAGCTCCAAGCGATAAAGACCACTCTACAAGGAAAATTGCGAAATGAAAAAACAGGCAGCTTAGAAAGCTGCCCATTCAGGTATGATAAGAAAAGCGGGATAGAACTCCGTTATTGCTCCATTTGTCTTGCAAGGAAGCCAGCTGCTGTTTCCACTGCCTTTTGTTCAACTTCTCCTAAGGATCCTTCTTTCGCGAAGATGATCACTGCTCCTATTGGATCCCCGTTTGCGATGATCGGACCGATTGTATACGCAGAAATCGCCTCTTCGTTCCCTTCTACAAGCTCGAAGGTAGATTGCTGGTTCACAAGCGAAGGAGTACGGTCTTCCATTGTCTTCTCAACATGTTCACTAATGCTTTTATTCAAGTAGTCTTTCTTGGAACCACCAGCCACTGTGATATAAGTATCTCGGTCGCAAATTAATACCGGATTGCCAAGACTGTCATACAGCGCTTCTGCATACTCCTTCGCAAAATCTCCCAATTCGCTGATGGGAGAATATTTCTTAAGAATTACTTCCCCATCGCGATCTACGAAAATTTCCAGTGGATCTCCTTCACGAATTCGAAGGGTTCTTCTAATTTCTTTAGGAATAACGACACGACCTAAATCATCGATTCGACGAACAATACCAGTTGCTTTCATCCAATGTTGCCTCACTTTCATCTGATGATTATTTTTTTGGTAACGATAATGGCTTATTTAATCATCCTTACCAAGATTTGAACTTAGTATCTTTCATATGGAAAGTTCTATACACTTCTGATTGTGAATTTCTTTGAAGTGATAAAGGTGCCAAAAACGGATAAACCTTCCAGTCGATTTTTGCGTACACCAGAAATTTACCCTTGTCTATCTTTATTGAAACACTTTCTTGTTTTACATTTATATTACAAAATTTTTCCACACGTCATGATCCTGTCTGTTCCTGTTCTTTTTGGGAGTCATGAAGTCCTTGAACCATCTTGAAAGTAATCTCAAACCAATGATGATCCTTCAGTAATTTTGTATGGATGACTATCTTCAACTTATCCCCATCCATTCCAAGACCTACTGCATTCCTGTACTGGCTGCTCAGCCTGAACACCTTCTGCCCGTCAATCAGGGTGCTGCCATCCTCAGTTAAAAGAATCGTCACAACATCCTTTCCCTGTTTGATGGATTCCACCCCTGCAGTAATTGCATATACTTTAAGCTCTGCCACCTTGAAAAGAGTTTCAACCTCCTGAGGATAATCCCCGAACCGATCGGTGATTTCTTCTTTCAGTTCATCAATATCTTTCAAAGTCTCGATCGCACGAAAACGCTTATACATCTCAATTTTAAGATGACCATCAGAAATAAAAGTTTCCGGGATATAGGCATCAAGCTCCAGATCGATTTCAATAGATGGTTTGCGGATTTGTTCTTTTTCAGGCTTGCGTTCTTCGATAGCTTCCTTGAGCATTTGCGAATACAAGTCAAAACCGACTGAATCAATGAAACCATGCTGCTGGGCACCAAGCAGATTCCCGGCCCCTCGAATGGACAGGTCGCGCATCGCGATTTTAAACCCGGAGCCTAGTTCGGTGAACTCTTTGATCGTCTGCAAGCGTTTTTCCGCCACTTCTGTAAGTATCTTGTCTTTTCGGTACGTAAAGTAGGCATAGGCCACCCTGTTGGAGCGGCCAACCCTTCCACGCAGCTGGTAAAGCTGGGAAAGTCCCATTCGATCTGCGTCATGAACGATTAAGGTGTTTACGTTCGGTATATCCACACCTGTCTCAATAATCGTCGTGCTGACGAGGACATCGTACTCTCCCTCAAGGAAACCAAGCATTACCGATTCAAGCTCATTTTCATTCATCCGGCCGTGAGCATACGTAACGCGTGCATCCGGAACCAACATCGAAATTTCTTCGGCTTTGCGTTCAATGTCCTCGACCCAGTTATATAGAAAGTATACTTGTCCATCCCTCGCCAGTTCGCGTTCGATTGCTTCACGAACAAGTTCCCCATTGTATTCCATGACATAGGTCTGGACCGGAAAACGGTTTTCTGGCGGCGTTTCAATGACGGACAGGTCTCTAACACCAAGCATCGACATATGGAGGGTTCTCGGGATCGGAGTTGCCGTCAAAGTCAAGACGTCGACGTTTGTTTTCAGCTGCTTAATCTTCTCTTTATGGGAAACCCCGAACCGCTGTTCTTCATCAATGATCAGCAATCCGAGATCACGATAAGTGATTTCTTTTGATAAAAGCCTGTGCGTCCCGACGACAATATCAATACTACCAGCTTTCAAGCCCTTAATTGTCTCCGTTTGCTGCTTGCGTGTCCGAAATCTGCTCATCACGCCGATAGTGATCGGGAAGTCTTGAAACCGTTCGCGAAGCGTTTCATAATGCTGCTGCGCAAGGATCGTCGTCGGCACAAGGAATGCCACCTGCTTGCCTTCCGCAATCGCTTTGAATGCCGCCCTGATGGCCACCTCTGTTTTCCCGTAGCCAACATCCCCACATAACAGGCGATCCATCGGACGTTCCCGCTCCATATCCCGCTTGATTTCTTGGATGGAACGGAGTTGATCCTCTGTTTCCTGATAAGGAAACGATATTTCGAAATCCCGCTGCATCTCGCCGTCCGGTGAATACGCATGGCCGACACTTGCCTCCCGCTCTGCATATAGCTTGATTAGATCATCCGCAATATCCTGAACAGAGGATTGCACCTTGCTCTTAACACGTTTCCAATCGCTTCCGCCGAGCTTATAGATCTTCGGCTCTTTCCCCTCAGAGCCTACATACTTCTGAACAAGGTCTATTTGCTCGACAGGTACATACAGCTTATCTGTCCCATGATAGCGAATATGGAGATAATCCTTATGGACGCCATTGATGACCAGCGTTTCAATGCCAAGGTATTTCCCGATTCCATGATTGACATGGACGACATAATCACCAATTTTCAGCTCCGAATAACTTTTGATTCGCTCGGCATTCGAAAGCTTCTGCCGTCTTGCTGGTTTCTTTGTTTTCTTATTGAAAAGCTCCTCTTCCGTGATCAGGGCAATCTTCTGAATTGGAAATTCAAAGCCTGTATTCAAACTTCCCTGAGTAATTTGCACCTTGCCCGGAAGCAATTCCTGCTTGCTCCCCACTTTTGCTGCATGAATCTCATAATCTTCGAGGACGCGCTCGAGCTTCTTCACCCTGTCGGCATCCGAGCCAAGGAAAATGACTGCATAATTTCCTTTGCGCCAGCGATCCACTTCGCCTTTCAGCACATTCATTTGTCCATGAAAATTCTGCATCGGTTTGCAGGAAATATTGATAATGTTTTGCGGGCTTGTGTTTGGTACATGCCGTAAAAATAAAGATAAATAGACAATTGGCTTTTGCGTTTTACTCATCAAGTCAGGAAGATGATGGGAAATTTTCAAATCATGGATAATTTGCCCTTCGCCAAGGAGGCTAGTATACCACTCCGCCTCCTCCTTGCTGAGTGATTCATTCATCTCCTGGACCCTGCTGATTTCATCTATAAACAGGAAACCATTCGCCGGCAAGTAATCTAGTAAACTCCTAGGTTTTTCATAAGCAATCGATAAGTATTTGAATAGTTGATCCGGCTTTTGGCCATTGCGGAGCTGTTCCAGTTCATAGCCGACATTCTGCAACATCAGCGTTTTCACTTTGTCATCTTTAAGTTTTTGCAGGCTTTTTGCCAGACCATCCTCAAGGCCCGAAACTAGCCGATCCAGATGCTCCTGCTCCACTAGATTTTCCGTCGCTGGCCCGATTTCGACAGCCTTCATTTTTTCTTTCGAACGCTGATCCTCGAGCGAGAACGTTCTGATTGAATCTACTTCCGTGTCAAACAGCTCCATCCTGATCGGGTCCGAGGATGTAAGCGGATAAATATCAATGATTCCGCCTCGAACACTAAATTCGCCCGGCGCTGATACCATTTCCGCCCTAACATAACCCATGCTGACAAAGCGGTTCCATAACGATTCGAGTTCTACTTCATCCCCAAGCTTGAATGATAACTGAAATCTTGACCAAAGCTCCCTCGGCGGCAATATCTTTCTCAAACCCGCCATCGGAACAATCACTATCCCTGTTTTCTTTTTGCTCCAGTGATTTAACACTTCGATCCGCTGCGCCTTTAGCTCGGGGCTGGAAATACTGATCTCAGCAGCAATCAACTCATTAGCTGGATAAAGATACACGTCCTTTTCGCCTACTAAATTCACCAGGTCATCATATAGCTTTTGAGCTTGCAATAAATTATGTGTCACAATCAGGACTGGACGCTTTGTCTGTTCGTAAATCGCCGCTAAAAAGACAGTCCTTGCCGAACCGGACAGACCTGCAACGAGCTGTTCTTTAAGCCCTGCATCCATTCCGGAAATGACAGATTGGACATCATCCTGTTGACTAAAAAGAGCTTTAAGCCCTTGCATCCAAACCTCTCCCTCTCTTGTTAAAAATCTTACTCTAATAACTGTACTATTGATCAGAGCCATTGCCTTTTTAGACTTGAAAAAGGGTAAACAGAAAAATGCTTTGGATGATAGAATCCAAAGCTTGTCAGTGAATTAGGTAGTCATGCTGATGGAAGTCCGGATTACGTTCCAGTGCTTCCTGACAGTCTTCACAGATCGATTGTATATGAATGTCACCGTCTCCTGAGTAAGACACCATCTCCTGACGTTCTTCCTCTGTCAGCTTGTGCAACCCTAAGCTTTCACTGTAGACAGACAATCTGTCCAAAGAACCGATATTCGTGCCGCAATGACGGCAATGATAATGTATAGCCATGCCCGTCCCTCCCGAGTTAAGTCATTATACATTATTGACCTATTAGCAGGAACTTATGCACTTAGACTAGTGTATGATTCTATTTTAACATTATATTACTGAATTAGAAGATCGCCATAGATTTTTGCACCATTTCACTGGTTAAACGTATTCATTACTTCCAAAAAGGGTTTCTTGATCCATAATTCACAAGCATCTGCTGATTTCAGCACAGCTTCCTTCATCAGCTCCTTCTCCTCCTCGGAAAAACGTCCAAGTACCCAATCGGTGATCGCCATTCCGTTCGTCGGACGGCTAATGCCTACCCTGATCCTTTTAAATTCCTGTGTTCCTGTATGGGCGATGGTAGACTTAATTCCGTTATGGCCTCCTGCACTTCCCTTTGGACGCAATCGAATCCTGCCTGCTGGCATATCCAAGTCATCATAAATTAACAGGAGCTCCTCGATATCGATTGAATAATAATCGATCATCGCCCTAATGGACTCACCCGACAAATTCATATAGGTTAACGGCTTCAGAAGAATGACCTTTTCTCCGCCGACAAATCCTTTTCCATATAACCCTTTATGTTTTGCCTGATCTAACGGTATATTCCAGCGTTTGGATAATTCATCAATGACTTCGAAGCCGATATTATGCCTTGTTTGCTCGTATTGTCTTCCTGGATTCCCAAGCCCCACGAATAACCTCATTTTCCACACTCCTAACCAAAAGGCTTATGATTTTCAGCTTGCCCCTTCGGTGGGAATTGCCAGAAAAACCATCCCTTTTTCTGTAGATGAAAATCGCAAAAGACGTAACCATTTGAAGGCTACGTCTATTGCTACTCTTATTCTTTGCTTGCTGCCGTTTCTCTTCCTTCTTCCTTATCAGGCTTTCCCGGTTCTTGTTGTTCACCGGAGTTGATTTCTTCCTCTACCTTAGGAGGAAGGATGGAAACGACTACCGTACTTTCCTCATCGTCTACTTCATAATTACCTGATTTAATATCAGCGAGTGTCAGGTTTTCGCCGACCTTCAAGTTCGAGACATCGACATCAATCGATTCCGGTATATTTTCCGGTGAAGACGTAATATTCACCTCATGGAGCGGCTGCTGAATGACCCCACCATCCTTCACACCTGCCGCCTCGCCGACCAGGTTGATTCTGACGCTTGCATGAACCTTAGAACTCTTGTCGACAACTAGGAAATCAGCATGGAGTATTTCATTTTTAATAGGATCTCCCTGATAATCCGTCAGCATAACGCGATGCTGTCTGTCGCCAAAATCAAGGGAAATAACACCATTTCTCCCGTTTTCCCGAATCGTCTTGACAAATTCTATGCTGTCCACGGAAATCGACTGGCTATCCGTATTCCTTCCGTACAATACGGCTGGAATATGGCCCTCCGCTCGTAATTTCCTTAAGGCCGATTGTTGACCATTTTTGCGTTCATTTGCTTTCAATATTGCAGTCATAATTCTTGTCCCCTTTCTTTTTTATAAGTACTTGTCTCTATAAAAAATGCCCGAAAAAAGAAGGGTCTAAACGTTTTCCTTAGAAAACGCAAGAATAGAAAACCTTTACCCCTTTCATACATCAATCAAACAAGGTGCTGACCGATTGATCTTCATGGACGCGGATAATCGCTTCCCCGATCAGCGGAGCAACTGACAGCTGGAGGATCTTTTCAATGCGTTTTTCTTCAGCAAGCGCAATTGAATTTGTCACAACCAGTTCTTTAATCTTCGAGTTTTCGATTCGCTCCATTGCAGGACCCGACAACACAGGGTGCGTACAGCAAGCGTACACTTCTTGTGCGCCATTTTCAACTAATGCGTTTGCCGCCAATGTAATCGTTCCAGCAGTATCAATAATATCGTCAATCAAAATCGCAATCTTGCCCTCAATATTCCCAACAATATTCATGACTTCGGCGACATTTGGCTTTGGACGGCGCTTATCGATAATCGCGATTGGCGCTTTCAGTCTTTCAGCCATCTTCCTTGCGCGAGTAACTCCACCGTGGTCAGGAGATACAACGACAACGTCTCCGTTCAATTCTTTGCTTTTGAAATGGTCCGCAAGAATTGGCACACCCATCAGGTGATCGATAGGAATATCGAAGAAGCCCTGAATTTGCGGAGCATGAAGATCAAGTGTAATCACGCGGGTGGCACCTGCAGTCTCTAGCAGGTTCGCTACAAGCTTCGCCGTGATTGGCTCACGAGCTCGCGCTTTCCGGTCTTGCCGCGCATAGCCATAATAAGGCATTACAATATTGATCGTTTTTGCTGACGCACGCTTTAACGCATCGATCATGATTAGCAATTCCATGATGTTCTCATTTACCGGTGAGCTGGTAGACTGGATAACATATACATCACAGCCGCGGATGCTCTCCTCGATATTGATCTGGATCTCTCCGTCGCTGAATTGGGATACAGAACATTTTCCGAGTTCGACCCCGATAACCTTGGCAATTTCCTCGGCTAATTCTATATTGGAGTTAAGTGAAAAGACTTTCAAATTTGGATCAAGATATTGGTTTGACATTTGGGACCTCCAAGGACTCTTATTTCTTTTTTTTGTTCATTTTCCCTACATAATTTTCTTTGTTAATTTGGCTGGCACGGGCAATCGCCAGCGCTTCACCGGGAACATCTGTCGTGATTGTTGAACCTGCCGCAACATATGCACCTTTGCCAATTGTCACCGGTGCGACTAGATTTGCATTACAGCCAATGAATACGCCATCCTCAATCTTGGTCAGGAACTTGTTTTTGCCGTCATAATTCACAGTGATCGAACCGCAGCCGATGTTCACATCCGCACCAACTTCTGCATCGCCAATATAGCTGAGGTGGGAAGCCTTGCTTCTTTTGCCAAATACCGCTTTTTTAACCTCTACAAAATTGCCGATTTTCACTTCATCGTCGATATTTGAGTCTGGCCTGATATGCGCAAAAGGCCCAATTGCAACTTCAGAACCGATGCTGCTGTCAAACGCCGCTGATTGGCGGATTACTGTATTGTTTCCAACCTTGCAATTACTAATTTCCGAATTAGGCCCAATCCGGCATTCGAAACCGATGCTAGTGCTGCCGGAAAGTGTCGTTCCTGGGAAAATAACGGAGTCCTGTCCAATTGTAACATCTGGTCCGATATATGTATGATCAGGGTCAATGATGGACACTCCATTGCGCATATGAAATTCATTGATTTGCTTTTTCATCGTGCGCTCTGCCTCGGCAAGGGCGACGCGATCATTTACCCCTAGCGTTTCCGCGAAGTTATTCGTAACATATGCTGATACAGTTTCACCCTGGTTTTTCAAAATTTCGATGACATCGGGAAGATAGTATTCTCCCTGAACATTATCATTCGACACATTTCGGATTGCTTCGAATAGCATCTTGTTGTCGAAGCAATAAGTACCAGTGTTGATTTCATTGATTGCTCTTTCGTGCTCATTCGCATCCTTATGCTCGACAATTTTCTCGACAAAGCCATCTTCATTTCGGATGATACGACCGTAGCCAGCAGGATCGTCTGCTCTTGCGGTCAAAATGGTCGCCTTTGCGCTTGTTTCTTCATGGTGCTTGAAAAGGGCTTCCATTGTTTCTCGCTTGATCAGCGGTGTATCGCCGCAGACAACAATGGTGATCCCTTCCTTATCAGCAAGCAGTTCTCTAGCTTGCAAAACAGCATGAGCTGTACCCAACTGTTCTGCCTGCAGGGCATACTGGCTATCCTCGCCTAGCTGCTCCTTCACCTTTTCGGCACCATGACCGATAATGGTAATGATTTCGTTTATATCAAGACTTTTCACCTGGTCGATAACATGCTGTACCATTGGCTTGCCGCATACAGGGTGAAGCACCTTATACAATTTGGACTTCATTCTTGTTCCCTGACCGGCTGCTAAAATGATTGCATAACGATTAGACATTAGCAGGCCTCCAATTTACCTTTTTATCCATTACGAATATATCTTAAATAGCCGGTCATTTCAAGAATAGATGAACAAGTACAATTATTTGTCATTTTAGCGGGTAAACGATTTACTGGAGGAGACGGAGAAAAACAGGTTTAACGGGGAGGAATCGGGGTAAATAAAAAGAGCCTTACTTATGCAGCAGGCTCTTGGTGTTATAAACGTTTATATTCTAGGAAGCACCGGCTTCTTCGAATTCAATTTCCAATTCACCTAACCTGTGGTATTCTGCCAACACAGCGTCCTGAATCTTTCCGCGTGTACCCGAGTTGATCGGATGCGCAATATCACGGAACTCGCCATCAGGAGTGCGCTTACTTGGCATTGCTACAAACAGGCCGTTGTTTCCATCAATCACCCTGATATCATGGACAACAAACTCGTTGTCAAGCGTGATGGAAGCGATCGCTCTCATCCGTCCATCTGTATTAACGCGGCGTAATCTTACGTCAGTTACTTCCAATCTGTTCACCACCTTTACAAATAGATAAAATTCTAGTTAACTAATTCCACGTTAAAATCAAAACTCCTTCTTTATTTAAAAAACTTTTTTGGAAAAATGGCTAAATTGTGAACTTTTTCATCGAGTAAGCCCTTACAATTTTGTTTCTCGTTTAAAATAGTGTTTATTTGGCTATTGACAAGTTGCTAAAGCCGCACTTTTCCGTCTGTTTTCAAACGAGGAAAAACGCTCGTTACTTAACGAGCGCTACTACTTCGATTTCCACTAGGGCGTCTTTTGGCAATCTTGCTACTTCGACTGTGGAACGAGCTGGTTTATGGTTTTTGAAATACTCCGCATATACCTCGTTCAGTTGAGCAAATTCATCCATATTCTTGATGAATACTGTTGCTTTTACGACTGTTTCAAGCGAAGCTCCTGCAGCCTCCAGTACAGCCTGGAGATTTTGGAAAACCTGGTGAGTTTGCGCCTGGATATCGCCTTCGACCATTATGCCGTCAGGGGTTAACGGAATTTGTCCTGAGCTGTAGAAGAGATTGTTTACTGCTACTCCCTGAGAGTATGGTCCGATTGCTGCCGGTGCATTTGAAGTTTGTACAATTTTCATATTGTCACCTCATTATTTTTTTATTAACCAATTATTCTTTATAGGAAAAGTAATTTCCTTCACTAACAGTGATTTTTCTTTCTTTTACATCTACGTCGGAAAGTCGAACGAGGGAAAGATACTCATCCACAAGTCTTTCTTCGATGTTTTCCGATTCCACTAAAACAGCAATTCCCGCCAATTCTGCATTAAATTCCTCCAGCATGTTAATCATACCGTTAACGGTACCGCCCGCTTTCATAAAGTCATCTACAATTAGTACCTTAGAGCCTTCTGCAAGGCTACGCTTCGATAACACCATTGTCTGGATCCTTTTGGACGACCCGGAAACATAATTGATGCTGACAGTAGAACCTTCTGTTACTTTACTATCCCTTCTGACGATGACAACCGGGACATTCAATTGGTTTGCAACTGCATATGCGATCGGGATTCCCTTCGTTGCCACCGTCATGACCGCTTCAATGTTTTTGCGAGCAAAAGCGGATGCCAGCAGCCGTCCGACCTCTTGTACAATAGCGGGATTGCCAATGATATCGTTCATGAACAGATACCCGCCTGGAAGCAGTCTGTCAGGAGTGGCCATGATGATACAAAGTTCCTCAATGACGGCTCTTGCCTTTTTCTCACTTACTTGAACGTAAAATTTCACTCCTCCAGCAGCACCAGGCACAGTCTGAAGGATCCCAATTCCCCGTTGTTCAAATGTTTCTTTGATGATTCCGAGATCTTCGCTGATCGAGGACTTCGCTGAACCATACTTCTCCGCAAAATAGGTTAACGGCACCAATTGACGGGGATGCTCCAGTAAATAGGCCGTCATATCAATCAAACGCTCGCTGCGTCGAAATTTCATACCAGAACCTCCAAAATCCGAATGTTTAAGGTTAATATATCATCATTATACGGATTTAATCAAGGGTATGACGTTCCCCAAGCATCCTAACCGCAAAAACCTGGTCACAAAAGCCTCGTAATCCGTTATAAATTCGATGCATGCGCGAATCGTGAGCCACCAGACTGAATACAGTTGGGCCGCTTCCGCTCATCAACACCGCATCTGCACCGAAACGCTTCATCTGATCTTTGATTTGTGCGACCTCAGGGTATAGGGAAAGCGTCACCTTCTCCAGTACATTGCCGACATTATTGCAAACGCCTTTAAAATCTCCGTCTTCAATCGCTGAGATCATTTGCTTTGTAGGCGGATGCACAATATTTTCCAGATTCAGCCGGCGATACACATCAGCTGTTGATACACCAATAAAGGGCTTTGCCAAAACAACCCAGCATGTCGGTGGTGCCGGCAGCGCTTTAATGATTTCCCCTCGGCCAGTGGCAAGTGCTGTTCCTCCATACACACAGAAAGAAACATCTGAACCAATTTCTGCGCCAAGCACCGCCAGCTCGTCCAATGACAGGCCAAGCTTCCACAGCTTGTTCAGTCCCCTTAAGGTCGCCGCTGCATCACTGCTGCCACCAGCAAGACCAGCAGCAATCGGAATCGTTTTTTCAATTCCGATCTCGACACCTTTTTTCACCTGGAATTTCTTTTTTAACAGGAAGGCTGCCTGATAGGCAAGATTCCGCTGGTCATCCGGAACAAATCGATTATGGGACTGGATCACGATCCTGTCTTCCTCTAACAAACTAAGTTCAATGCGGTCAGCCAAGTCAATCGTCGTCATTACCATTTCGACCTCATGGTAACCGTCCGGACGTTTATGCAAAACATCAAGTGACAAATTGATTTTTGCTGGCGCCTTCACTAAAATCTTCACTTCTTCCACCTACTTTTACCTAAATCCACGTTTTGTCCTATTTTATCACAAAAAGCGCAGAAAAGCGGCAAACGCCCTGTTCTCCTTCGACAAGCGCTAAACTGCTTGCTATGAGGTCGATTGCCCTACTAACCAGACACTCTGAACGAATAGAAACACATTCCTCTATATTATCATTTGCTCATTAGAGAATACAGTCCTATTACAAAGGAGCTCATTCGCGGAAAAATGCAAAAAGCCGGAGCAAAAGCCTCCGGCACCGTGATGGGTTTAAAATGATATTTGCACTGTCAGGAATAGTGATTCGGTAGTTTTCAAAGAATGTCGATCACAATCAGCGATTCTGGTTCGCAAGCTGCTGTTCAGCCAGCTCAATTGCCCGTTTGACCATATTGCCTGCGTCCCTGGCCCTGATTCCGCCCCATCCTTCCTTCTGGACGACGTCATAAAAGCCGAGCTCCTTTGCAAGCTCTTCCTTCAGCCTGTCAGACATAACCCCTCTTCTTCTGCCCAATACTACCATCTCCTTTTGTCCATCACGGCATTGTTAGTATTTTTGAGAATAGCAATTTTCATGTGCCCCTTATTTATCCATTGCCTTGTGAAAATGGACAAAATAAAAAGCAGTTAACCCGAAAGTTCACTGCCTGTACTGCATTTGAGCATACATTAGCTCAAAGCTATTGATCCAGTTGTATCTTCAAAGAAGGTAATTTCCACCGTTTCAGTTAAAACATCTGCGTAGCTGTACGAAACACGTTCAAAAGCATTTTCATCCTGATCAAGCTCGATGACGAAAACGGAAGGATAGGTTTCCGCTAATACACCAGAGCGTTCGATCGTTTTCCTGCGCCCGCCGTTGGCCTTTAGCATCAGTCTTTTCCCCAAGTTTGAATCAAGTGCTTTTTTGATATCCGATAATGTTTTTGGCATTCGGTCCACCTCACTGTGTAAAGTATAACACGCTGACATCATTTAGTCAAATAAAAACATAAATTATAACAGTAATTAAATTTAAAAGTCAATAGATTTTTTTCTTGTTTTTCTTCTAAAATCCAACAATAATAAAGTATCCTTTCTTGCGGGAAAATATGTACCAAAAATTCAAAAACGTCGGACGATAAGCAAATCAGTCCGACGCGCTCCTTTTATATGGCATCCCTGTCCTTAATACTCCCTTTGTTTCAATACCGCCAAGTCCTTTGTCCCCCGTTAAGGTATTTCGCAGCACATCCCAGACATTGATCCGTTCCATGAATGGGGTAAAGCTGATTTTTGCCACGATATAAACCGGGTCAAGAGCATGGATATTGACTCTGGAGGGGGAACTGGCAAAATTGGCTCCAGCATGGATCAGCGATTCGAAATGCGACTGGCATGCACCGGCAAAGATGACGAGCTGATCCCGGTGAGGGATTTTCCTTCGTGCCTCTCTTACCGTCTGGACAAAATGCTTTGAGTGGCGGTATGCATTTAGATCATCCACCGAGCCTTTTGCCTTTGAATAAGCATCATGTCCGGTGATGACTAGGATATCTGGCCGATAATAATCAATCAGCATTCCGACTTTATCCGGCATTTCTTTTTCGCTGCAATGGAAACCGGAAACCGGAACTCCGACCTTCTCATATAATGTCAGACACTTCTTTAAATAATTGGGATCTCCATCAACATGAAGAACCTTTCCTGGCATCTGAAAGTAGTTATAGGACTTGCTATACCCCTCGGAGACCTCATACTCTTTTTTTTGCTGCAATAAATCAACATCCTGCCGAAATAGCTTATACGATTGTTCCTCCAAGGAGCGGAATTCCTCGGTCAGCCTCATTCGCATCCCCGGATCAATTTTGACCAGATCATCATAGGGCGCATCCGCGATCAACCGAAAATCCTCCCCATATAAGATCACATTATTCTCTCTGATATCGATTACCCGGAACATAATATCGCATTGATGCGAAACCCTGCCGACGATATCCATGAGGTTAATATCCATCATCCTCACTCCAATTGCCCCGCACACAGGCTGCGCTAAGTGGTTTTCTTTCATAAACTATGCAAACACCTATAGACCTGTGCTTTTTGCGCTTCGGAGTTCTGCTGATTTATTCCTTAGATTTTAGATATATTCCCTTTAATCTAGATATATTCCTGACCTGCAACGTTTTATTCTTGAAAAAATGGATACAGTGCATTGCTCAATTGTGCGAATTCTCCAATCGACAGCGTTTCTCCCCGGCGCGATTCTTCCACTCCGGATTGCTGAAGCGCTGCTTGTATCTTGTCTTTCTTCTGTTTTCCGTCCGGAAGCTGACTTGTCAGGTTGTTTAGGATCGTCTTTCGGCGCTGAGCAAAACTGGACCGGGTGACGAAGAAGAAAAAAGCTTCATCCTTTACTTTTACAGGAGGCTCCTCATGCAATGTCAACCGGACAACCGCCGAGTCAACGTTTGGCTGCGGCATGAACACTGTTTTCGGTACAATCATCACCGTCTCCGCCTTCGTGTAATACTGGACAGCAATCGAAAGCGAGCCGTATTCTTTCGTGCCCGGCTTGGCCGAGATTCTGTCTCCTACTTCTTTTTGCATCATACAGACAATTCCCCTGATCGGCAGCTTTTCCTCAAGCAGCTTCATTAGGATTGGCGTTGTAACATAATAAGGAAGATTGGCGACTACCATGATATCTTTGTCCAGGTCCAATTCCTGTTCGATAACCGCTCGGACATCTGCTTTCAACACATCATGATGGATGATTTTCACATTGGGGTAAGGAGACAATGTATCCTCCAGGATTGGTAGCAGCCGCTGGTCGATTTCAAAAGCGATCACCTTTTCTGCCCTTTTAGCCAGCTGCTCGGTCAATGCGCCTATTCCAGGGCCAATTTCAATTGCTCCGCTGCTAGCTGTTAATTCCGCATGGTCGACTATCCGGTTTAGGATATTCGTATCGATCAGGAAGTTCTGTCCAAGGCTCTTTTTAAAAGAAAAGCCGTATTTATCAAGTATTTCCTTCGTTCTTACAGGGGTTGCAATATCCTTACGCATGTTATTGTTCCTCCTTGAGGATCTCAGCAAGAGCGTCTGCGAAATCCTGTCTTCTCACCTGAAACATCATCAGGCGCTTGTGCAGCTGCTTGCCGTTTGTATACCCGATCTTCAGCAGCCTGCCAAGCTTCTCCCGCCTTTGCTTTGATCCAGGTCCGCCGATCAAGCCGGCAACAATCAAATCTTCCTTGGTAATTTCCTCGACAGCCTCCTCATCCATCACCTGTGCATCCTTAAGAGCTTCGCGAATCACCTGTGGCAATGCATGTTCAACCCCTAGACCTCGCCCTGATTTCGGCTTAGCCATTTCCTTTGGAATGAATGCATGCTTGCAGCCGGAAATCTGCTCTGAAATCGTTTTGCGGATTTTTTCACCAGGATAGTCAGGATCGGTGAAAATGATGACTCCCCTTTTTTCGTGGGCATTCCGGATTCGTTCAATTGTTTCTGCATTAATAGCAGAGCCATTTGTTTCAATTGTATCTGCGTCGACGGCACGCCGAATCGCCGTTGTATCATCCTTGCCCTCGACTACGATGATTTCTTTTAATCTCATATTTCCTCCGTTACGATATTGCTTTCTTAGATTTTTAAAAAAAGAAAAAATTTCTTTGAAATAAATGAAACATTTTTGAAATATAATCGTCTATATAAGGGTAAATGCTTTTCTTATTATACCTTAAACATGAATGGAAAAAACAAAAATGCAGAGGTAGGTTCCCCTGCATTCGGCCATTACTTTAGAATTTTGATTTTGATTGTCTTTCGTCCCCAACGGTAAGCATCTGATAGGGAAGCAAAGAAGACATCGATTTTGTTTCCCTTAATCGCTGATCCCTTGTCGGCAGCGATGGCATAGCCATAGCCTTCAACATATACCTTTGACCCTAAAGGAATGACCCTTGGATCTACAGCAATGACTTTTACATTTGGGTTTGCCTTAAGATTGATTCCCGTAGCCGTGTAGCCGGAACAGCCATTGCAGTTTGCAGTATAGGCTGTAGAGGAAACATAGAATTCCCTCGCAGACGATTCACTTGAACCGCGGGAAACTTGAGCAGTGATAACCTTTGTTCCCATAGCCACAATCTTATCTTGTTTTTCTTTCACTTTCTTTTCGGTGATCAGTTTTCTTGATACTTCCTTGCCGTTTTCCAGGACGACTTCATATTCCTTGGTGAGCAAACCTTCCTGGCCTTCTGACACGACTTTTTGTTTCCCTTTTTCCAGTTGGCTGTCGTTCTTGGTAATGACAGCATAGCTAATTGGTTCTTCCACTACATCGGTGACTTTTTCAACTCGAATGACATTAATCACGGCATCTTTTGTGACTGTTTGCTTTAATGCAGGCTCAACACGGTCCATTTTGTTCAGTGTGATTCCTTGCTGTGATAAAAAGTCAGCGACCGTAGTCGAAGTCGACCATACATCTTGCTCTTTTCCGCCTACGACAACCTTAAGCGGGAAAGCTCTTTGAATGGCAATCTTCGCATCTTGCTTTAACTTAGCGTCTGGGTTTGGGCTTAACTTGTCGTGCTCCTTGATAACGATACTTTGTTCTTTCAGGAAATCCGCGACTGTATCGGCTGCTGTCCAATACTTCTTTGTCTCCTGATCCTGTATTACTTCTACCTGTTTTGCCGGCTTCCACACAACCGAAAGGTTATTCTTTACCTCGGTATGCGCCGCCAGCGATAAGTAATCCTCTGAGCGTAGTGAAATATTGAGATCATTAAATAGATCCTCGATCGTATTAGCATGTGTTTTAATGACTCGTTCTTCGCCATCCAATGTCAATGCGACTGTCTTTTTGGTCCCTTCATACAGGAAGATCCCAATTGCAGCAGCAAAAACTAGGAAACTAGCAGAAAATAACACTAGCCTCTTCTTACTCAAAGTCTTGGAAAACAGGTTTTTCATACTATTAATCACGATGAAAAACGCCTCCTCTTCTCGGAGTGATTATAAAGATGTTGTTGCCGACTTGTCAACCCAGACACTCCTGCCCAAACGTAGTCCCTATTATGCAAGATATACCATAAAAAGAAAAGCAAGAGTTATCGACACGGTTATCCTATGACGAGGGTGAGACATGTAGAACTTTTTAGAAACAGAAAAGTTTTGGACAACCTTGCTGTTTAATCGACAGCATTCTCTATCACTTTATGCCGAATAATTTTTTTGCATTTTCCGCCGTTTCACCCGCAACTTCCGCGAGTGTTAGCCCTTTTAATTCTGCAATTTGTTCGGCAACCAATTTTACATAGGCTGGTTCGTTACGTTTGCCGCGAAAAGGATGCGGCGTTAAGTAAGGGCAATCGGTTTCTATCAATAGACGCTCCATCGGGATCGCCTCTGCGACTTCCTTCGGTTTTTTCGCGTTTTTAAACGTTACTGGTCCCCCAAGTGAAATATAGAAGTTCATATCGATGCATTCCAGTGCCGTTTCTACGCTGCCGCTATAGCAATGCATGATTCCGCCAACTTCTTCGGCGTTCTCTTCTTTTAAAATCGTCATGATGTCGGCGGTTGCGTCACGATTATGTATGATGATCGGAAGCTTCACTTCTTTTGCCAGCCTGATTTGCTTGCGAAATACCTCTTTCTGGATATCCTTTGGTGACTTGTCCCAATGATAATCAAGTCCCATTTCCCCGAGAGCGACCACTTTAGGGTGGCTCGCAAGTTCTTTCAGCCAGGTCAGATGCTCCTCCGTCATATCAATTGCATCGACAGGATGCCATCCTACGCTAGCATAAAGAAAGTCATAGTTTTCAGCGAGCTCCATCGCTTTTTTAATGGTCCCCTCATCAAAACCGACAACGACCATATTGGTAACACCCTCAGCGAGCGCCCGGTCAATGACCTCCTGAAGATCTTCGTCATATTGTTCTGCGTTTAAGTGTACATGGGTATCAAAAAGCATGAGTTAACTCCTTTACTGGCTTGGACTTGGCATGCAGGTTTACACTAATCCATCTACCTGGAAAAGAGAATAGAAGCAATGCCACGTTCCGTTTATTTTGCTAAAGTTGTGTCGATATCATAACTTTTTTCTCATGCCCAAGTCAAATTTTTGATTCCGTTTACATTGTTTGCTGGCTATCTCTGTTAAACTATCCTCTGTAAAAAAATCATTAAAAAACCTGAAAATGTTACAAATGAAACATTCTCAGGTTTTTCTTTTTTTATTTAATTTTTGCTCCTATCGCTAGGGAATCATCGACGGATGCGAGTGACATGACGCCATCTTTTTCTCCTGCAAGGATCATTCCTTCAGAAAGCTCCCCACGCAATTTGACCGGCTTAAGATTGGTTACACAAATTACTTTTTTGCCGACAAGGTCTTCCGGTTTAAAATACTTTGCGATACCCGAGACGACCTGACGCTTTTCATAACCAAGATCTAGTTGAAGCTTCAGCAGCTTATCAGCTTTTTTAACAGGTTCCGCTTGAACAACCTGAGCGACCCGAAGATCTACCTTCATAAAGTCATCAATCGTGATTTCTTCCGGAAGTTCCGGTTTGTCTTCTTTCACAGGGTCTGGGGCAGAACCCTGCATTTTTTGCTTGATGAATTCGATTTCTTCCTTCAGATCAAGCCGAGGGAATATTGGTTCCCCATGAACAACCTTTGTGCCAGCCGGAATCTGTCCAAACTCCTCAAGGCTTTCCCAAGTCTGAAGAGATTCGGATTCAACATTCAGCTGAGTGAAAATTTTCTCGGGAGTTCTTGTCAAGAACGGCTTTAACAGGATCGCCACCCTTCGCAAGGATTCCGCAAGATGGAACAAAACATCTGCCAGTGCGGCTTTCTTTTCTTCATCCTTCGCCAGCACCCAAGGCTGTGTCTCATCGATGAACTTATTGCAGCGGCTGACCAATTGCCATACCGTCGTAAGCGCGACGGAAAACTCCATCTTCTCCATTGCTTCTTCATACTTAAGGACCGTCGCTTTGTTCACTTCTAAAAGCTGCGTTGCAAATTCCCCATTCGATCCACGGTAAGCAGGAAGCTCCCCATCGAAATACTTATCGATCATTGCCACTGTTCTATTTAGCAGGTTCCCCAGGTCATTGGCAAGATCGAAGTTGATTCTTTCGACAAAACCTTCAGGGGTGAATACCCCATCCGAACCGAATGGTACTTCACGAAGCAAGTAATAACGGAGTGCATCCAGACCATAGCGGTCAATTAATGTGACAGGGTCTACTACATTCCCTTTGGATTTCGACATTTTTCCGTCCTTCATCAAAAGCCAGCCGTGGGCAAAAACCTTTTTAGGAAGCGGGAGGTCAAGTGCCAACAGCATGATTGGCCAGTAAATCGTATGGAAGCGGACAATTTCCTTTCCAACAAGATGAACATCCGCCGGCCAATAGTTCAGGTACTTGGAATCATCATCAGTTCCATAGCCGAGCGCCGTGATATAGTTAGATAGCGCATCCACCCAAACATAGATCACATGCTTTGGATCCCCCGGAACCTTTATGCCCCAGTCAAAAGTTGTCCGTGACACAGCCAAATCTTCCAATCCTGGCTTAATGAAGTTATTGATCATTTCATTTTTGCGGGATTCTGGCTGGATGAATTCTGGATTGTCTTCATAGTATTGAAGCAGCCTGTCTGCGTATTTGCTCATTTTGAAAAAATACGATTCTTCCTTCACCTTTTCCACAGGCCGGCCACAGTCAGGACAATTGCCGTCTACAAGCTGCCTGTCTGTATAAAAGGATTCACATGGTGTGCAATACCAGCCTTCATATTGATCGAGATAAATGTCACCCTGCTCCAATAGCTGGGCAAAAATCTTTTCGACAATTTGCTTATGGCGGTCCTGGGTTGTTCGGATAAAATCATTATAAGATATATCCAATTTGTCCCAAAGACCTTGGATTCCGGCTACGATTTTATCGACGTATTGCTGCGGGGTTACGCCACTTGCCTCGGCATTGCGCTGAATCTTTTGACCGTGCTCATCCGTTCCTGTTAAATACATCACATCATATCCGCGCAACCTCTTATAGCGCGCCATCGCATCACCGGCCACTGTTGTATAAGCGTGGCCAATATGTAAATTGCCGCTTGGATAATAAATCGGGGTTGTAAGATAAAAAGTTTTCCGTTTCTCTTCCATGAGGATCCTCCTTAACTAAAACTGCTAGTTCATTTCTAATAGTAGTTATTATACCAGTTATTGCAATGGGATTCCTACCACTTTCCCGAAGCACGAAAAGGAAATTTGCTAGTTTTTGCATAATAGAATCATAACCAATCATCAGAACTACTTATACCTGGTCACAAAAAATAATTATTCTTTCTCTTTTAAAAGATAAACAATTTAATTGACGGTTATTGGAATCGCTGGTATTATATAACCAATAAGAGAAATTTGTCGAAAAATGACGAACTTCGTATATGGGAAAATGAGAGGAGATTAGACAAAATGAAATCTACAGGTATTGTACGTAAAGTTGATGAGCTCGGACGCGTGGTTATTCCAATCGAATTAAGAAGGACTCTTGGCATCGCAGAAAAGGATGCTTTGGAGATCTATGTTGACGATGACCGCATCATCCTGAAGAAATACAAACCAAACATGACCTGCCATATCACTGGTGAAGTTTCTGATAACAACATCACATTGGCTGGCGGCAAGCTGATCTTAAGCCGTGAAGGTGCTGAGCAGCTCCTTAAAGAAATTCAGGATAGCTTCGAACGTGTAGAAGCTTAATTCAGTATATACACCCCAGGCCGTAGATAGCATCCACGGCCTTTTTGCATGTTTATTTTTCTATATGGTATGCCTGGTAAACTTCGCGTTTTTGCAGGCCGCGATCCACAGCGGTTTGCTTGATGGCATCCTTGGAATTCTTATTTTCGTTTGAAATATAGTGTTCGACATGTTCCGTCACGCTTAATCTTTCCCACCACAGAGTTTCTTCAAGCTCTAGTGAGTCAGCAGAGGCCCCCTCAACTATCAAGACAAACTCACCGCGCACCTCACCCGACTCTGCCCACTCTATCGCTTCAGAAATTGTCCCTCTCAAAAATTCTTCGTATTTTTTTGTCAGTTCCCGGCAAAGTACAATTCTGCGGTCACCCAGGCCTTCCAACATAAATGCCAGAGTCTCTTTTAATCTATGTGGTGATTCATACAGGATTAGCGTGGCAGCCTGTTTGGCTAATTGTTCGAGCTCCTTTCTTTTATCCTTTTTGTTTCGCTCAAGAAAGCCGTAGTAATAGAATGGCTGCGGCTGGATCCCTGAGGCAATTAATGCGGTAAGCGCTGCATTTGCTCCTGGAAGCGGGACGACAGTCAGCCCTGCAGCAATCACCTCAGCTACAAGCTCCGTACCCGGATCGGAAATCGTTGGCATCCCTGCATCGCTTACCAAGGCAATTTTCGCTCCCTCCTTCAGTTTTTCGATCAGTTTATGGCCGCTGCTTTCTTTATTATGTTCATGATAGCTGGTAACAGGGGTTTCGATCTCAAAGTAATTACACAGCTTTTTCGTATTCCTAGTATCCTCGGCTGCAATTAGATCCGCTTCCTTCATGAGTCTGATCGCTCTGAAGGTCATGTCCTCCAGGTTGCCGATTGGGGTTGGTACCAGATACAATATTCCTTTTTCCTTCTCCCGCTCAAAGCTTTTTTGCTGAATCATCTAAACCACCCGTTTCATTAACTTGATTGCTGCCATACAACATCTCTTTCATCGTTGGGGTATACTGATTATTTTCATCATAAACAAACATCGGTTCCAAAATCTTAAGCTCTGGACTGCCATCCTTTATTGCTTCGATTAACAGCATATTCGCTTCCTTCCCTGCCTTTGGATAGACGAATTGAATACGTTTCGGTTCCAAGCGATATTTCCTCATGAGCTCGATCATATCGATCAGTCTTCCTGGACGGTTGACAAACGCAACTTTCCCACCCTGTTTTACGAGCTGGCTTGCCGATCGAATCGCGTCCTCCAGTGTGCAGAGAATTTCATGACGTGCAATTGCCAAATGCTCATTGATATTGATCTCTTCTCTTGAAGGCGTCGGAAAATAAGGAGGATTGCAAGTAACGACATCATATTTTTCATAGCCAAGTTGTTTTGGCGCATCCTTCAGATCTCCGTGCATCATATGTAGACGGTCCGCTAATTTATTGTATTGAATGCTGCGGACTGCCATATCGTACAGTCGCTCCTGAATCTCCACCCCTATAATCGAGCCTTTTGTCCTCGCGCTTAAAAATAGCGGAATAACCCCGTTCCCGCTGCAAAGATCGACAATCTTCCCCTTTTGAATGGGGACCCAGACAAACCTGGCAAGTAGCACAGCGTCAAGGGAAAAAGAGAACACATTCGGGCTCTGAATGATCCGCAAGTTCTCCGCTAGCAGATAATCCAATCTTTCATCTTCTCGTAAGCTTAGCATGTAATTTGTTCCTCCAAAACGAACTGATAAAAAAAGCGCAAGCGCCTTATTCAGCCCCGACAAGCGCTGGAGCTAGACAATTCTCGAAATGAATTTTATACTTTCTTATTCTGTAAAAATAGCCTTCCCTATAAAGGAAGGCTGCCAATTATTTTTTATTAAGAAAGGACAGGCAGAACAAGCAATCCTCTTTCCGTGGGCTGCCAAAATGCAGGTTGCAGATATGGAAACCTTCCTGGTACAAGCGGGCGAGATTGTCATAGCCTTCTCCGATGTCAACTACGTTTTTGTCAGCCTGTGGCTGATTGCTGTCCTCATCGGTTTTCTTACTATTTGGATCTGTTTTTCCAATGGTTTGATCCAGACGGCGTCTTATATGCTCATTTTCCAGCTTTAATGCATTATTCTCTTCCAGAACCTCTGCTAGATGCTGTTTAAACTCCCCAAGTTGACGGTATAAATCACCAATCTGCTCTTCCATATTGCTAACTGTGTCAAAAATATTTTTTTTATCCACCTGTTCCACCTCATTAATCTGTGGATGATTGCAACGATACAGCTCCTGCTTCCTGTATTTCCTCTAGTGTATATTCCAGAACGCGTTCCTGTCCAGGAATGCTGACTTGCATTACTCGTTCCAGGATATTCAATCCGACGACTTTTCCGCGACCATTCGGTGTTACAATTGTTTCACCAAGGTCTGGCAGCAGTTCTTTTGCTGTTTCATATTCATCGTTCTCATATTTCAAACAACACATCAGCCTGCCGCAAAGACCGGAAATCTTTGTTGGATTGAGTGAGAGGTTTTGATCCTTGGCCATCTTAATAGAAACAGGTTCAAAGTCTCCAAGGTACGTAGAGCAGCACAGCATTCTGCCGCATGGCCCGATACCGCCAAGCATTTTAGCTTCATCCCTGACACCAATTTGGCGAAGCTCAATCCTGGTCCGGAAGATGGCTGCCAAATCCTTAACCAATTCCCGGAAATCAACGCGTCCATCAGCTGTGAAGTAAAAAATGACTTTATTGCGGTCAAATGTATATTCAACATCAACTAGCTTCATATCTAGTTGGTGTTCGTTCACTTTATCACTGCAAACATCATAAGCTTCCATTGCAGCTGTCTTGTTTTCCTCGACAATAAGACGATCCTTCTGATCTGCAATTCTGACCACCTTTTTCAGAGGCAGGACCACGTCATTTTCGCCGACTTGCTTTCGGGGGATAACCACTTTGCCGAACTCTACTCCCCTTACAGTTTCGACAATGACGAATTCGTCCTTTTGAATTGAGAGATCGCCGGGATCAAAATAATAAATCTTCCCCGCTTTCTTGAAGCGGACACCTATTACATCATACAAGTATAGATCCCTCCTGCAATTTTAACACCAGCTCTTCCATGAGCAACTGGGGATTCATATTGGCATTAAGCTTCCTCTTCGCCTCCAGAATAGCCGCCATTTGTTCGGTAAGACGCCGTCCGGATGTCTGTAATGCAAACTGTTCTAAACGTGAGCTTTCGTTTAGATACACAACCTGGTCCTTCATGCCAAGCTGAATGTATAATAAATCCTTGAAAATAAGAAGTAATAAATCCAGGCCACGATCCATCTGTTCTTTCTCTTTAAAGTGCGTGAACCAATTTTCCTGAAGTGCCAGCATAGCTTCTAATGAATTCTTTTTCAGCACTTCATACAATTTTAACACTATTTTTTGCGCTTGTGCAAACCAATCATCGTTACTTATCTGTATAGCCTCTTCTAAATTATTTGTCAACTGCGCAAGCAGCGGTGCCGTATGCGGGTGCACTCCCTGTACGATCAATTGTTCAGCCATATTTTTAGGAGATAATGGAGGGAAATTAATCAGCTGGCATCTAGACAAGATGGTCGGAAGCATTTGCTGGGCTTGTTCGGTAATCAACACAGCAATGGTCCCAGCATGGGGTTCCTCAAGAAATTTCAGCAAACTGTTGGCTGCATTTGTGGTCATTCGGTCAGCATGGACAATCATGTAAATCTTGTTCTTCGACTCTACCCCTGTTTTCGAAAACTCTGCCTGCAGCAGCTGAATCTGTCCTTTTTTGATCGAAAGTCCATCAGGCTCGACGAGATGAATATCCGGATGGTTCCCGATGTTGATCCTTTTACAGTTTAGACAAGTTTCACACGGTTTATAGCCATCCACTGGGTTCAAACAATGGATGCTTTTGGCAAGAAGGATACTCATTTCCTTTTTGCCAGTGCCTCTCATTCCCTCAAATAAATAGGCATGGGCGATCCGGTTTTTGAGGATGCTGTTTTTTATCATTTTCAAAACATTCGGCTGAAGTCTTTCCAACTCGTCCCACGTCTTTGCCAAGGCGATCACTCACTTACGTATATAAATTGATTAACAGGCCTTTGATTTCTCCAATCTTGCCGAGAATATCGATCTGTTCAACCTTTTTGCTCATCAGTTCATCCGTCAACTCGACCAGCTTATCATCAATTGTTTCCACGAGCTTTAAAGAACGCCCTTCCCCATATTGATTCCAGCTATGCGATTGCTTAAGCTCCAATCCGAAATGGACTGCTTCTTTTACAAATTGCTTTACTAGCGTCTTAAACTTGGCAAGGTCCTTGAAAGTCCTCGACCGTGCTAGCCTCTCGCCGGCAGATTCCACTTCCTTCAGTAATTGCTGAAGTTGACCAATTTGCAATTTATGCTCCTGTTTTTCCACAAGTTGGTTAAATTTGATCCCATTGCCAGATTGCTGTTTCTGATCCTGGCGCAGTTTATCTATATTAAGGCGCAAATCCTGATTAATTTTCATTTAGGCCTAACCCTCCGGCATTCCCCGTTAAAATTGATGAAATAGATCGACAGGCAATACGAAGACAGTTGCTCCGCCAACCTGGACTTCGACAGGGTATGGAACATACGAGTCTGCATTTCCTCCCATAGGAGAGACAGGAGCCACGAGCTGGTCTCTAGACTTACAATTATCTCTAATGATCTCGAGCGCCTTCTCCACTCTGATGTCTTCTGTTCCTATGATAAATGTGGTATTGCCTGACTTTAGGAATCCACCTGTACTTGCCAGCTTTGTTGCCCGAAAATTATGGTCGACTAATGCATTGGAAAGGCGATTGCTATCCTGGTCCTGAATCACAGCTAAAATTAGTTTCATTCGTTTCCCTCCCTGAATTTTTAATAGACCATGACAAAACTAGTTGTATTCTCATTATAACAGGATTCATAAGCCAAGACATTAAGAAAAGCCGGGCAAACTGCGCCCGGTCCTTTTTTTGGATTGTAAAATAGTCAATCGGATTAAAGATCCCTTAATCTGGAAGGTGGTTTCCCTGAGTTTTATATATTTCGTGGCTTTTTACTAAAACAACTGCCATAAGGGCGCCTCTCAGGCGGAAAGATACCCTTATGCAAGCATTTCCTCCTCTATAAGGGCATTTCTCAGGCAAAAAGATCTAATTTACATCAGTAAAAAAACAAGCTTGCTGAGACACAAAGCTTGTTTTTCTTTTAGCTATTCAAGAGTTCATTAATTTTTGCTTCCGCTTGATGATAAACGGCTTCTAATTGCTTTGACGCATCAATCGTGACAATTCTATCCGAAAATCGTTCAGCAAGCAATTGATAGCCTTGTCTTACCATTTGGTGGAATTCTAGCTTTTCCAAATCGAGTCGATTTACTTCTCGGCCCTTATTTTTGCTAATTCTTTCAAGTCCAATCTCAGGTGCTACATCAAAATACAGGGTTAATTTTGGCATCATGCTTTCAATCGCAAATTGGTTGATTGTATAGACCTCGTCAATTCCCAGACCGCGGGCATATCCCTGGTATGCTAACGAACTGTCGACAAAACGATCACATAACACTATTTTCCCTTTTTCCAGCGCCGGCTTGACCTTTTCGGTAAGATGCTGCCTTCTGGCTGCTGCATATAAAAGGGCTTCGGTGCGTGGATCCATTGCCGTATTTTCCGGATCCAAAATGACTTGTCTGATTTGTTCCGCAATCTCGATTCCACCAGGCTCACGTGTTGCGACGATCTCATATCCTTCTTTTTCGAGCTTCTCCTTAAGCATTTGAATGATCGTCGTTTTCCCGGAACCATCCGGCCCTTCAACAGAAATAAAAATACCCTTGTCCATCTACTTCCTCCAACTCTGAAACACGCTTATTTTACCCGCAGATAAATTGTCTCCGCCTTGGATTTTCGCATCTTTTCCAACTAAATAGAAGATCAGTTGAATGTCTTCTTCGGTGATGAATTCTCCTGGAACGCAAATCGGTATCCCAGGAGGATACGGAATAATCGGTTCCGCACAAACTCTTCCAGCCGCCTCTTCCAACGGAATATATTCACTATGCTGGTTCTCCATCTCTTTATAGCTGGCAGCAAGAGTCGAAATTCCTTTCGCTGACCATTTCGTATCGAGATGATTGATTTTTTTTGGAATCGTTCTTGCAATCTCTGTTATTTTTTCAGCTGCTTCCTGCAAATAATGTCCCATGTTCCGTTTAAGTAGGGGCAAAACAAACAGAACATTATATGGATCAGCTAATTCTGTAAAAATTCCTTTTGCCTCAAGTTTGGTTTGAAGCTCAAAGCCAGACCAAGACTGAATGGTAATTTTTAACGGGTCATCGCCTGGCAAAACGCTTATCGATTCCAGCTGTCCAAGGCTAATTCGAAATTGTTGTAAGGCTGCTTTCAAATAAGACAGATCTTCCTGATTATAACTCCCTAAATAGTATCTGGCCAAATCCAACGATGCCATCAATGGATAGGAAGGGCTGCTTGACTGTAGTGCCTGCAAGTAAGACTTCAGCTTGCTCATTGGAACTCGATCGGTCTGATAATGGAGGAATGCCCCCATGGTCATAGCTGGCAGTGTTTTATGTGCCGATTGTACGACAAGATCTGCACCAAGCTCTACAGCAGACTTTGGAAAAAAGTCCCCTGCGATAAAGTGCGCGCCATGTGCCTCATCAACCAAAACAGGAATCCGAAACCGATGAGCCAAGTCAATAATGCTTTTAAGATCATACGTTAAGCCGTAATAATTAGGGTATGTCAAAATGAGCGCCTTTGCCCCAGGATACTGCTGTATCGCCGCTTGTACAGCCTTTAAACTAGGTCCCACAGCGACAGCAAAGTTCTCATTATACTCTGGACTGATAAACACTGGCCTTGCCTTTGCGAGCATAAGTCCATTCATGATGGATTTGTGAGAGTTGCGCTGGACGAGCACAACATCCTCTTCCTTAATCGCGGCAAGGATCATCGCCAGGTTTCCGACAGTCGATCCATTTAGTAAAAAAAAGCTTTTTTTCGTTTTAAATAAGTCTGTTAGCAATTCTTCAGCCTCTAAAATTACTCCCTCAGCAGAATGATAATCATCCAGTCCGGTTATTTCAGTGGCATCCAATTTTAAAATATCTGCAAAAAATCGCTGTCCCTTTTCAGGAAAAACAGTTCCATTTTTATGGCCAGGTACATGGAAGGAAAACGGTTTACCGTCAGCATGGCTCATCAATTTAGTATATAAGGGGGTCTTGGCTTGATCCATATTCTCACCTTTATTGTCATTCTCACATCTATCTATTTTAACACTGTTTGATGGCAAAAAAAATAAAAGCCCAAAATGGACTTTTAACTGTATATACCTGGTCTAGTTACTTTCCTTAATTTCTCCACGTAATATTTATATTGAGGGTCGCTCGTTTCCGTCTTGATCATGATGGTTTCACAGTCGGTACAAATAAATGAAGTATACAGATGTATGCCAGCTGTTTTTGTCTGTTCACAAATCGCACACGTTTCCCTAATTTGATTCTTAGCTAAAAATGAACCCAAATCCTCCACCTCCGTACACCTATTGTTGCCCTGAATCTCTTTTTGTATACAGTTTTCCGAATAATATTTCAGAAAGTTTCATTGTTTTATATTTTATGATTAACACTCAATTTCCTTGTATGTCTTATAACAATTTTAGGTTGGTTTATTATATAAACACTTAATCACAAAAAAGAACAGCTATGTCAGCTGTTCTTTTTGTGCCCGGCGGCGTCCTACTCTCACAGGGGGAAACCCCCAACTACCATCGGCGCTGAGAAGCTTAACTTCCGTGTTCGGTATG
>NZ_JXIQ01000145.1 GCF_000934845.1 Mesobacillus subterraneus | reverse complement strand
AGCCCTGGCCGAAGCAGTCACTCCGGTAAAATAATCTGTCGAGCCCTGATCCGCGTTAAGGATCAGGGCTCTTTTTAACTGGGAAAAATGAGTGATTTTTTCCAGTTCGCCAATAAAAATTGATTTTCGCCAATAAAATTGTGAACTTCGCCAATAAAATCAGATTTTCGCCAATAAAATTGTGAACTCCGCCAATATATTTGTATTTTCGCCAAAAAGTTTTGTCTATACAGTGAAAATGCACGCCGACAAAGCATCATCTAGTTGTTCAACACCTGAAAATTGCGCAATTTGTTTCTTCTCGATTAAAATCCTCGCCAAAATCATCGACAGCACCAGCAAAACTCCTGCTATGGCGACTCCAAACATTCACGACATTAGCCGCAGGTATTTCCTCCGAAATGATCTGCAGCTGGATTCCGTCCATCTGCCTCGTCTGATACTTGCGATATTAATGACCCACACCAGTACTCCTGCGAGAATCAGACCTGTCGCCGGCAAGACACCGATCTTGCTGACCATTTCGGATAAGCCTGGCATTCTGAAACCGGCAGACGAGACTGCGAGCCATATCCTGATAAACGTAGCTCTGGCTGATATCGCCTTTGTTTTCAATGCGAGCAGAAATGCAATTCCCGTAACTAGGACATACGGCACTGTCCATGAAAGGAACAGTCTTGCAATCTATATTTCCGGGTTTATTGTTAGGGCTTTACCTTTACCAGCAGAACCCCCTGCTCCCCTCTCCTCACACGATACAGTTCTGCCTCCTCACGGAAATCAATGTTGTCAAAATCGAGCTCATAATTGAAAGGCATGTTACCATTCCTTTTTAATGGCTGTTTACCCTTTTATACAGCACAGTAACAAGCACTGTTTTGGGCTTGCAGAATAGACTATAGGCATGAGTGCGATGAGTGGATTGGTAAATACCAGCCTTTCAGCGGAACAGTCAGTATGCTCAATGATTTTTCGATTACGCCATCCGGCGAAAACGCAGGATGTTATCGATTGATGTCTGTCATCGATGGAACAGGGAGGCAAGTGAAGTTTGTGATCGAACCAAGGACTTACTTCGTCGATCAGGCGATGGTCGGTATCAGTGACCAGGTGACAGGGTATTATGACGCCGATGTGCCAGTACCAATGATTTATCCGCCATAATACCGGGCACTTGTCATGGGAAAAGAAACCACCGGGCAGAATGTGAAAGTTGATTTTTTCAACAGGCAGCTGATCAGCAGCGATGGCATGCTCAAGCTTAATTTGGCCCCCGGGACACCGATTTTATTGGAAAATGGCCAGAGGTTTATAAAGAGTTCCGCAAACAGCAACCTGATCGTGGTTTACGGCCCCCTCCACTTTCAGCATTCCGGCGCAAACCACACCAGATAGGATCATTGTTTTATGTTAAAAGAGGCAGCCGTGTGGTTGCCTCCTTTTTTCAGTATTATCAATGGTTTCAGCCTATTTAATCAAACGTTTGATTAACAATCCCATAATGCATTTTTTCTGACATCCTGCCACATTTCTGATTGCTCCAGCTCCCCTGCAAGCTGGAAAAGCAAATCCTCTCTTCCCCTCGCTGCCATCACCTGCACTCCGACTGGCAGGCAGTCTTTTGTCAGGTGCAATGGAAGTGACATCGCTGGCTGTCCGGTAAGATTGGCGAGCTGGGTGAATGGCGTTCGTGCCAGATTCTTTTGGACAATTTGATCGACGATTCCCGCCTTTTTCAAAACACCGCCGAGTCCTAGCTTGCCCACCGTACTGATCAGGAACTTTTCAGATGATGACGGCTCGAGCTCTCCGATTTTTGCTGGCGGATGTGCAGTAGTCGGTGTAATGTAAAAGTCATAGGTTTCATGGAAGGTTTCCATCGACAGAGCTGCCCTGTCCCATTCTCTTAAACTTAAAACGAATTCCTCTGCAGAAGTTGCCTTTCCAAGCAGGCCAAGCAGCCAGGTCGTTGGCTCGACATCTGCTGCTGTCGCTTTTCGCTCAAGTACTTCTCCTAATGATTTTAAAAGAGCAGCCGTCTCCCCGAAGTACATGGTCAAATAGCTTGTCGCGATTTTATGGCCGTCAACCGGCGATTCCACCTCTTCTATCTGGTGACCCATTGATTCGAGCAGCAACACCGTTTTGAGGACAGCCTCCCGACAATCAGCGTCAACCTCCGTCCCAATTGGCGATTTTACTGAAAAAGCAACCCTGCGCTTTTTTCCGAGAGGAGTGCCTGCCGCCGAAAGATAGCTTCCCTCAAAAGGAGGAGCAGAAAATGCACCGGCTTTTTCATGTCCATGAAGTGCATCAAGCATGGCCGCACTGTCCCTGACTGAACGGGTGAGTACATGTTCCACCGAAGCCCCCTGCCATGCCCGTCCGTAATTCGGCCCAACAGGGGTCCGGCCGCGGGTCGGCTTCAGTCCGAATAATCCGCAATAAGCAGCCGGGATTCGAATCGATCCTCCGCCATCATTGGCGCCTGCAATCGGAACCAATCCGGAAGCAACCGCTGCTGCTGAACCTCCACTTGACCCTCCAGGAGTGTGATCAAGATTCCACGGATTTCGAGTCGGGCCATAATGGGCAGGTTCCGTCACCGCGACCAATGCGAATTCAGGTACATTCGTCTGGCCGAGAAAAACCACACCAGCCTGGCGCAGGCGTCTAGCATACTCGGAATCTTCCTTTGCCCGGTATTTTAAAAATGCCCCGGAACCTGCTGTGATTGGTTCTCCTGCTATCTCCTGCGAGATATCCTTGAGAAACATCGGTACACCTGCAAAAGCGCCTGTCAGTTTCTGCCCCGCAGAATTCCGCGCCTGCTCGTACATCTTATTGATCACGGCATTCATTTTCGGGTTCAATGAATCCGTTAACCGGATTGCTTCCTCAACCAGTTCAAGAGGCTGAACTTCCTTCTTTTTTACCAAATCCGCTAAACCAAGCCCATCATAGTCCTTGTACTTGAAACCCTCCATCGCCCTCACCACCGTCTATTTTTTTATCTACTTTCTCTAAAAATATTAAAATCCCTCTTTTGTTATGCGTGATTTATTGGTAACCTGTTTTCTCGTAATCTAGAGTTTTCTGTTAGCAATACGCTTTATTGGTGACCCATTTATCCAGATACTGGATTTTTTGTACTCCAATATGCTCTATTGGTGATCTTATTATCCAGTTTCTGGATTTTCATGATACCAATATGCTCTATTGGTGACACAATTTCCCTGTTTCTGGATTTTTCGGGCACCAATACGTCTCATTGGTGACCCATTTATCCAGATACTGGATTTTATGTGCTCCAATACGCTCTATTGGTGATCTCATTATCCAGTTTCTGGATTTTCATGATATCAATACGCTCCATTGGTAACACACTTTCCCTGTTTGGATTTTTCGGGCACCGATAGGCCCTATTGGTTACCTGTTTTTCCGTATTTTGGATTTCCCGGGCATCAATTCGCTCTATTGAGGACCCTGTTATCCATTTTCTAGGTTTATGTAACTCCAATACGGTCGCCAAAGAGCCTGATCCAATAGTTAGATCAGGCTCCTGTTAGATTTGGTCAACCTCAAGTACTTCTTTCAAGTTATCCCGATGCTTATCAAGATCGAATTCGGAATTATTCAGGATGTACATTGGCATGTGCAGGTTTTCAAGAATCCTATTCTCAAATTCCTGTCTTGCTTTAAGGGCATCTATCGTGCCTTCCAGCCCACTCAAACCATTCACGAGCCCGAATCCTTGTGATGTATAGTAATGAACAAATCCATTAAACTCAGACCTTCCGCTTACTGCCTTGCGAAAAGAGCTCTCTAACTAGCAGAGGATTCAGGGAATCAACTGCCTGAGCGAGTTTTTTGACACAATCAATGGTTACTTCATCGGAAGCTCCATACTTGACCATGCCCATGGTCACAGGGTTTTGGATAAAACAGCATTCAAAAATATAGACTTTTTCTTCCGCAGATGCTTGTTTTGCAAACTCTTCCCAGCTTTCGAAATGACTGCGATATTTTCTTCCATTGGAAGTTCATATACATCTTTCTTGGAAATAGCCGCGAACAGTGCATCTGGAAAACCGTCACCTAATTCATTTTTGATTTTCATATATGGCAGCAGGAGGCGCCCCCTCTTTATGGTTACCTCATCGCGAAAAACCTTGCTGAGAATGCCGCTCTCTTTAAGAAGTTCTTCAAATACTTCTTCTGTAAAATAAGCAACCCCCTCATAATGCAGGATGATCGAGCTTCCCTGGCTGTCAGACAA
>NZ_JXIQ01000144.1 GCF_000934845.1 Mesobacillus subterraneus | reverse complement strand
GTCAAAGAACGACTTCACTGCCAGGCCTCCGAGGCACAGGATGTGCTAGACCCGCCAGCCATGGACGTGGCCGTTTTAGGCGGGCAGCGCTTGTCGGGGCTGACCAAGGCGTCCTGAGCTTTTCTTACTATGATTGTATATTTTTGACTGGTAGCAAAATTTTAAAGGTTGTTCCTTTGTTCTGTTCACTTTCAATATAAACCTTACCTTGATGACTCTCGACGATTTTAAAGCTAACCATAAGACCAAGACCATTTCCGTTTTTCTTTGTCGTATAGAAAGGTTCACCAATCTTTTTAAGTATCTCTGGCGCAATTCCAACACCGGTATCCTTAATCGAGATAACAACATTGTCATCTTGAATCTCCATTTTCACTATTAGCTGTCCACCATCTGGCATAGCTTCAATTCCATTTTTAATAAAATTCAGGAATACCTGCTTAAGTCTATTTTCATCACACTCAATCTCGATCCCTGCTTCTGGGGCGTCCATTTCTAATTTTACTTTTCTCTTTCTAGCTTCGAAAGTTAACATTGAAACTACATTTTGGACAATAGGGATGATATTTTTTGTCTCCAGTTCCACTGCCTTCGGTTTAGCAAGGACCATAAATTCCTCTACTATATTATTGACGCGGTCTATTTCATCGAGAATGATTTCGATAAATTCCTGACGCTGAGGATCTGTTTCATCCAGCTGGAGGAATTCTGCATACCCTTTCATCGAAGTTAGAGGATTTCTAATTTCATGTGCTACACCTGCAGCAAGCTGGCCGACAGCAGCTAGCTTATCTTGACGGTGAAGCATTTCCTCAGACTTTTTCTTCTCAGTAATATCATTCCGGATGGCAAGGTATTGATAAGGCTTACCGTTTTCGTTCAAAAACGGAACAATTGTTGTATCGACCCAATAAAAAGAACCATCCTTCGCCCGATTACGGATTTCTCCCTTCCACACCTGTCCGGAACCAATCGTTTTCCAAAGCTTTTTAAAAAAGTCTTTAGGATGCAATCCGGAATTTAAAATCTTGTGATCATTTCCAATCAATTCTTCTCTAGTATATTTAGATATTTCACAAAACTTATCATTGACACTTTTAATGATTCCTTTTCCATCCGTAAATGCGACAATCGAAGACTGATCTAAGGCAAAATTAATATCACTTACTTCTTTCAGAGAATCCTTCAAGCTTGCTTCTGCAAGCTTTCTCTGTGTAATGTCTGAACGGATCGAGACATATTGATACGGTTTCCCTTGACTGTTTAAAAACGGAACAATCGTCGTATCCACCCAATAATAAGAACCATCTTTCGCCTTATTCCGGATTTCAGCTTTCCACACTTTCCCTGCCCCAATTGTCCTCCACATTCCCTTGAAGAAATCTTTAGAATGGAGTCCAGAATTAAGGATGGAGTGATTTTGACCCAACAATTCGTCTTCTCGATATCCAGAAATTTCAACGAATTTTTCATTTACATACGTGATATTCCCTTTTGGATCTGTAATAGCGACAATCGCTGATGTATTAAGTGCATCCGTAATATCCTTTAAATTCGTGTCAGTGACGGCGAGCCTTTTACTGATTAATGCACTGGAGCCTATCAATCCAGCAAGTATCAGGATGGAAATAAATGCAATCAGATAACTGATCAAGGACTCTGGTATTGCCGTTTGCTCTATTAATCCATTGGTAAGAGTGATCATAGAAGCTCTAGATAATAGCAAATGACCTTCTACTATAGCAGCAGTAACAAAAAGAGCACTTAAAGGCTTAATCCATCCGTGGGAACCTGGCGAAAAATTTTTGGATAAGAAAAGCATCCAGAAGGAAAAGTAAAATGATACGAATACAAGTGCAAGTCCGACAAGAAGGATTGCTGGCTGATAAGTAAAGTTTAGCCTCATTGAGTACATTCCTAGAATATGGGAAGACATGACTGATAGGGTCATAAAAAAACTGCCTACTAGTAAATCAGTCTTTTTCACATTCTTATCTGCCATCGTGTAAAATGCCATTGCAGTAAATGAAATAGCCAGGATGATGGATAGGATCGTAATCGGAATACGGAGCGATAGATTGACGTTTAAATTTAATGCAAGCAATCCGAAGAAATTCATCACCCAAATCCCTATCCCAAGCGAAAAAGTTCCGCTCAGAAACAACAAACGTTTATTGCGATCCGATGATTTAATGAGACTAAACAAGTCCAAAGCAGTATAAGCTGACATGATTGTCAATAAAATTGCAACGAATAATAATATTGGATTAAAGGATAATTCTAAATTATCCATTTTGCATCATTCCTCTTTTACAGTTTCATTTCGATTGTATGTTAAAAACGCTAAGATTAAAAGAGATTATTAATTAATTTGTAATAAACTTGTCATTTTTATCTATTGACTAAATTGTAAACCACACTTATATACCATTTTCCGTTTTCCCTATTAAAAAATAGGTGAAAATACCTGATTTTATAAATTTTTAAAAAAGGTCTTCACAAAATAAAAAAGTACGTTTATACTGTACTATAACAGATTAATTAAATTTATATTGTACTATAAAAGGAGGAGTTTTTAATGATGAGTCCAGTTGATTTTTTTCGCCACTTGAAGGTTTGCCCAGAATGTGGGGAAAGCATGAATGAGCAAGCAGAATCTTACATGATGGAATGCGATCGCTGTTTATCTAAAAAGGAAGAGTGAAGGCATTATTTTAAACTATTGCAAGAAAAGCAACACTTCCATTAAAGAGGAAGTGTTGCTTTTCTTTCGAGAAACCAGCCTCTTATAAAGAAGGATTTATCAAAGATCAGATCTTTTGATTGGTTCCTCTTCATTATTCGTTTGATTCCCCGTACTGGATGTATAGCCTACACGATACACAAAATCTTTCTTTTTCTTTAAGGCCTCAGGCATTTTATATTGTAAATCGTTCGATTGAAATTCTCCTTTTTCGGACACTCTGATCCCTCCTATTGGTAACCTTTTCTATTCAATTCATCACTTGCCTCTGATGTGTGTTCTATTTCTCCGCCCGCTTCGCCCTCTACATAACTGTCGTTTGCTTGTTCATGGGTCAAAGCAAGTCCATTAGAAAGCTCGTCCTCCCTTTGATAATCAGCCGGCTCATACATCCGTCCAGCAACTTCTGCCCTTTTTCTGAAATCCTTTTTCACAATAGTGATCCCTCCTTTCGTTTCAAGGATTATTTTTTGACATTTATTCATAATCCATACTCAAACATTTCAAACGGATCTAGAATAGAAAAAGGTCGATAATACAAAATAAAAGTGCGGATAAAGCTTTTTCATTTAAAATATTTCATGTTAAAATAAGTATGCCTTAAAGTGATCAGACGTCTGCTCACCTATTGATTTAATCTATCATGCCATATGAGGCGGTGAATTTATGAGAGAAATAATTTTGAGCCTAATTGCTGGGGTACTTGTTGGAATTTTATTTAAATTCCTTAAACTTCCGTTGCCTGCACCACCAGTACTTGCCGGTGTACTAGGAATTGTCGGCGTTTATCTAGGCGGAGTTGCTGGAGAATGGATACTGAATACCTTTAAGGGTTAAAAAAATGGTAATCCGATGAAAAAAATCTGCGCAATATCCGCAGATTTTTTCTTATTTTTTTATTGTGTAAACTTTCCTCTCGTTACATTCTCTACCGCACGAAGGAAGCAGGAAATTGCTCCAACGAAGAATTTCGTTGCAATGATCATCCTTCCGAAAAGAATAAACATAGTTCACACAATGTCCATATGATTTTCCCTCTGATTCTTATATCTTATATAGGGGGAGGTTTGAAATTATGAAAAAAATCTATATAATCAGCACACTTATTATTTTAATTGGTATTGGATCCGGTATTTCCTTTTTTTTAGTGAGGGATGCCAATGCACAAATTCCAAGTGGTATTACCTTGTTAACAATGAATGAGGAGAAATATACATTTGGGGAAGACCCTGGCAAGATCAAATTAGTCGAATTTATTTACACCCATTGCCCAGATATCTGCCCGACGACTACACAGGAAATGAACCTTCTGCGGTCAGATTTAATGAAAGAAGATGTTTTTGGTAACAAAGTTCAATTTATTACGATTACCATAGACCCTTACCGGGACAGCCCAGAGGTTTTAAGAAAATACATGGAAAATTACGGACTTGAAAATGACGGTAATTGGATATTCCTTACAGGAGACCCCGCCAATACACTTGAAGAACAACAAAAAATCAAAAATGTTGCCGATACATTTAAATTCCAGTTCCGCGACCCGGGAAATGGCTTTTATGTTCACAGTACATTCACTTACTTGATCGATGAGAAAAATAAATTCATAAAGAAATTCCCTATGGGCGAAGATTTTCAAAAGGATGAAGTGTTTAAAGCCATCATGAATGAGCTGTAATAAAAATCAAAGAAAGCGGTGGCTACATCGCTTTCTTTGATTTTTATTAACCTTTAGTGTAAAAGGCGTCTATTTTTCCTTAATGTGAATTTACCGTGGTGGGATGTTTCTCTGTTTTTTGCAGGGAGAAAAATTCTGATTTTGGCTTAGTAAAGCTAACTTTTATCCCTGCGTCCTTTAGGCGGTTTACAAAATCAACCAGTTGCTTTTTAGCCATCTCAAAAACTCCTTTTTATGCATCTTTTTCTATTTTTATTCTACATGAAAATTAAGAAAAATGTGTGAAAAATAAGCAAAAAAATTAATATTTAGTGAGGAAAAGCATATCAATTCCCATTTTTATTCAGAGATGTAGATAAACCTTCAGATTACTTACTCCTGCTTTTCCCATTCTTCCCGCGATGAAACATCCATAGGGACAAAATGTTTCTCTTTAAGCCTTTTGATTATAAAAGAATTCGCGCAAAATGTTAAAAACATGTTATAATTTTTGAGATGTCTATTAATGGAGGCTACTAAATACATGATTACAGTTGAAAATGTTGGCCTGAGATATGGTGACCGAAAGCTTTTTGAAGATGTTCAAATTAAATTTATACACGGAAATTGCTATGGATTGATCGGTGCAAATGGGGCCGGAAAATCCACTTTTCTTAAAATATTGTCAGGGGAAATAGAACCACAGACAGGGAATGTTTCTATGACACCCGGTGAGCGAATGGCTGTGCTGAAACAAAACCACTTTGAATACGAAGACGTTGAAGTATTGAAAGTCGTCATCATGGGGCACACCCGTTTATATGAAGTTATGCAGGAAAAAGATGCGATTTACATGAAAGCTGATTTCACCGATGAAGATGGCATGAAAGCAGCAGAACTTGAGGGAGAATTCGCTGAATTAAATGGTTGGGAAGCAGAATCCGAGGCTGCAATCCTTCTTAAAGGTCTTGGAATTGGCGAAGAACTGCACGCAAAGAAAATGGCAGATATTAGCGGTGGAGAGAAGGTAAAAGTCCTGCTTGCCCAGGCGCTTTTTGGCAAACCGGATGTTCTCCTCCTTGACGAACCTACTAACCACCTTGACATTGCTGCAATTCAATGGCTGGAAGAGTTCCTGATCAACTTTGAGAACACGGTGATTGTCGTTTCCCATGATCGTCACTTCTTAAATAAAGTATGTACACATATTGCCGATCTTGACTTTGGCAAAATCCAGCTTTATGTAGGAAACTATGATTTCTGGTATGAGTCAAGCCAACTAGCGTCAAAAATGCAGCAAGATACCAACCGGAAAAAAGAGGAGAAAATCAAGGAGTTACAGGCATTCATTGCAAGGTTTAGTGCGAATGCCTCAAAATCAAAGCAAGCTACATCCCGAAAAAAACTTCTTGATAAAATTTCTCTCGATGATATCCGTCCATCTTCCCGCAAATATCCCTATGTAGGATTTACTCCGGACCGCGAAATCGGCAATGATTTATTACGGGTTGATGGGATTACAAAAACGGTCGACGGCATCAAAGTACTTGATAATCTCAGTTTCATCATGAATAAAGATGATAAAATTGCCTTAATTGGAAAAAATGAAATGGCGATAACAACTTTATTCAAAATACTCACTGGGGAAATGGAACCAGACAGCGGTTCATTCAAGTGGGGAGTCACCACTTCCCAAGCATATTTTCCTAAAGACAACTCAGAGTACTTTGAAGGCAGCGATCTTACTCTTGTTGACTGGTTGCGCCAATTCTCGCCAAAGGATGACAGCGAGAGTTTTCTGCGGGGATTCCTTGGCCGGATGCTTTTCTCTGGTGAAGAAGTATTGAAGAAAGCAAGCGTGCTTTCTGGTGGTGAAAAAGTCCGCTGTATGTTATCTAAAGTGATGCTTTCTGGGGCGAACGTGCTTTTGTTGGATGAACCAACGAACCACTTGGACCTTGAATCGATCACTGCTTTGAACAACGGAATGATCAACTTCAAAGGTTCCATGATCTTTTCGTCTCATGACCATCAATTTGTTCAAACTGTTGCAAATAGGATCATGGAAATCACACCAACAGGATTAGTCGATAAGCAAATGACTTATGATGAATATCTTGATGACGAACCACTCCAAAAGCAAATTGCTGAGATGTATGAATAAGGAACAAAAAGCGCAAGCGCCTCGAACAGCCCCGACAAGCGCTGCCCGCCTAGAACGCCACGTCCTGTGGCTGG
>NZ_JXIQ01000143.1 GCF_000934845.1 Mesobacillus subterraneus | reverse complement strand
CAAAATAACGGGGCTTTCTTGACAACTTTTCGCTCTACGTCCCCAAACCTGTCAAAATAAATTTTTCCAGCATTAGCACATAGCCTACGCTTAGGCAAGCCGTTTGCCGCTAACTCCTCAAGACGTTTTTCGCCTTCGTGTCTATCAACAAAAAAGATTCGTTTAAGAATATTTGGCTCCATGCCTCGATTTTCCCGCAATTGCAAAAAAAGGGTCAACATATATTATTCAAGCGCCTTGGTCAGCTCCGACAAGCGCTGCCCGCCTTTTTATAGGAAAAAAGATCCGGAATGATTATTTCCGGATCTCGTTTTTCATTATGAAATTTGTTCCAATAAAGTTTTTGTTTCAGAGTATACCAGGTTATGCGCTTCGGCTACGGCCTGATAGGTTACATAGCCGTTCAGCGTGTTGATCCCTTTCAGCAAGGCTTCGTTGTCAAGGCAAGCCTGCTTGTACCCTTTGTTCGCAATTTGCACCGCATAAGGCACTGTTACGTTTGTCAGTGCGATTGTGCTTGTGCGGGGAACTGCTCCCGGCATATTGGCAACAGCGTAGTGTACGACACCATGCTTTTCATAAGTAGGGTTGTCATGAGTTGTGATTCTGTCCGTTGTTTCAAAAATTCCACCTTGATCGATCGCGATATCGACAACGACGGATCCTGGGTTCATAGATTGGATCATTTCTGCAGTTACCAGCTTAGGAGCCTTTGCACCAGGAATCAATACAGCGCCGATTACAAGGTCAGAAGCTTTAATCGCTTCAGCAATATTCAATGGATTGGACATAAGCGTTGTAATATCAGAACCAAATATATCGTCTAAATGGCGAAGACGATCGGGATTCAAGTCAATCATCGTAACCTCAGCACCAAGTCCGACTGCCATCTTTGCTGCATTCGTTCCGGCTACACCGCCGCCGATGATGGTAACCTTGCCTCTTTGGACGCCAGGAACGCCACCAAGAAGGATCCCTTTTCCGCCATGCACCTTTTCTAGAAACTGAGCGCCAATTTGGGTAGACATACGTCCAGCCACTTCACTCATAGGCGTCAGCAATGGAAGTGAACCATTTGCCAGTTGCACTGTCTCATAGGCGATTCCCACTACCTTGTTCTCAATCAATGCTGTTGTCAGTTCGGGTTCTGGGGCCAAGTGCAAATAGGTGAATAAAATTAACCCTTCACGAAAATAACCATACTCTTCTGGCAGAGGTTCTTTCACTTTCATGACCATATCCTGTGCCCATGCTTCTTGTGCATTTTCGACAATGAATGCACCAGCAGCTTTGTAATCTTCATCGGTAAAACTCGAGCCGATGCCGGCAGCTGATTCGATATACACCTCATGTCCGAATTTCACAAGGTTGACAACTCCTGCAGGCGTCATGGCCACTCGGTTTTCATTATTCTTTATCTCTTTAGGTACACCGATACGCATTCTTGCATACCTCCTATGTATTATAATCGCTCATCCATTCATCCTGCTCCATCTCATAATTTTCAAAATAAAAAACAGGAAAAAGAAACGAGATTGAAAACACTTTCATTTTAGTAGAAAAAAGCGCGTTTGGCAAAACAATTCGTTTGAAATTTTTTAAATATATTATTCTGTATATTTGAATAATTCTATATAGTGAATTGGAAAGCACAACTCCTCGAATTTACTATATTACTAAAACAACTGCAATAAGGGTATCTCTCTTGCAGAATGATACCCTTATGCGTGCAGTTCCGCCTCCATAAGGCTATCTCTCTTGC
>NZ_JXIQ01000142.1 GCF_000934845.1 Mesobacillus subterraneus | reverse complement strand
AGGTAATTACTTTTTTGGCTCTTAAAGATGAAAATTATTAAACTGAAAATTGTGACATTATTTATGCAACACTAGTGTGTTAATATATTAAATATAGCCAAAAATTATAAAATATGGCTATAAATGCAGCTTTGAGAGGAGGTAAAGGGCATGAAAGTTCAAACTTTCAAAAAGTCTTCTAAGAAGCAAGCAGCTGAAACTTGCTACAAATAAGATAGACTACTACATAAAGGCGTAAATACAGTTAGCTGTGTTCATGCCTTTCATATTGCCCTAAAAACAATGACGATTCTTAGTTCTGAAGAAATATTTAATATTTATGTTTCCGATCAATTAGATAAGTTTTCATTGGCATTATATGCAAATGTTCCCTCTTTATCTTCTTTACCTGAGGAAACCATAAAGAGAATTTATAAAGAATATTATAATTTTGATTGCGAATTTAGTTTTTACTTTTGGTTAGAAGTTATTAAACTTTTGAAAGAGAACAATTATACGAGGGTGTCAAGAGATGCTGCAGAACATTTACTTATGTCCTTTGAGGAGTCTAATTATGGAATCATAATATCAGGGAATAACACACATTATCTTTATATATCTTTAAAAGGTTATGGTGAATTATATGAATTTAAGTCAGTTGATGAATGCAAAAAATTTGCAAAGTCGCAAAGGGAGATTTTTGCAGTGTACGTTGCGTAAAAACAATTCTCAAAAGATAACTTTTCTTTATCTATTAGCTATACTATCGTCGGGACTATTCTATTCGTACGCTACGACATGGTTAATAGTAGAAGATCTGGCAACGGTTTTTCTAATCTTATTTTTAAGTTCTATAATTGATATGTTTGTATTTTTTGATGTGACTTTCTTCAAGAAGGTATCTAAAGTTTCCTCTCGGAACTTAACTCTTATTAGCATTGTTTTTTTAATTGCTACTCTCATATTTTCTAATAGTAACTCTCTTTTATTTTTAGTCATTTTATATGTATTTTGTACTCTCTCCTTCTCTTTCCATTTGCTTTCTTTTGAGCAAGAGTTATTACGTACAAAAAATAATATAAGATCTGGATTAATAAATATAACTTTACTGCGTAATTTCTCTAAGATTATCGGTTTTGCAATTGGTGCCTGGATATATAAAATGCAGCTACAAGAATATATTTTTATATTGCTTATTTCGTTTTTGTTCTTTTTATTTATAAACATTCAGCCCGAAGTAGAACAAAGTCAAAAAAAAATAAGCATTAAAGCACTTAAGGGGAAGGTATACATATTTGTTTTATCGTTACTGGGTACTACAGCTGTATTTTGGATTCCTCTATTTGTAGCCGAACTCACGGAAAAGAAACTACTTAATCTTTCAAGTATAGTGTTTACACTGCCTGGTATCGTTTCAGTTGCATATTTGAATTTAATAAGTAGAGAGAAATTTGATATAAGTTTAATGGCTAAAAATAAGCTACATATCTTATTTCTTATTTGCTTCGGTATTTTAAATTTTATAGAGGCTTACTTGATAATAAGAATCATACTATTTAGTTTTATAGTAGCGTTAGGAATCTCAATTAGTGTTGAAGTTAGGTCAAGGTTTATGAATGTTAATAACCATATTGATACAAAGGTAACTCTGCAAACTTACACTTTAATAAGTGCAGTATCCTTGTTAATATTCACTTTGCTGTCGATTTACTTCAATGAGTTTCCATTTTACTTATTAGGGTTAAATGTGGTAGCCTCACTTATTATTTTAACTCATCGAAAGGAGTTTATATAATGAAGGTTGGCTTGTGTTATAGAGATTTTATCCATGGGGAATGGATTGAAGAGATTTTTCCGAACATAGATTTTATTGAAATAATGCCGGACATAACTAATGTGAAAACAATGGATAAATTGGTTGAATTAAGTAAGAGCCACGAAGTAGAAATCGGATTTCATTGTTTAAAATCTTCATTAGGGTCTAAAGAAGGTATACATATTCCTTCCCTGGAAAACTATTATTATCAGTATAAATACTGTAATGCTGATTATTTTTCTGATCATGTTGCATTTTCACATATACAGGGACGTTATTTATCTACAGTAAATGCCATACCTTATTCGAATGAATATGTAGATATTCTTGTTAATAATCTCGAATCATTACAAGGTTATTTTGAAAATCTTATTTTAATTGAGAATATTACTCAAAATGAATTGAATAAAGAAAATCAGTTTTCAGAGGGAAGGTTTTTCAGTGAGGTAATGAAAAAAACGCCAGGCAATGTAAAGGTAATGTTTGATATTACTAATGCTTATGTGACGGCAATTAATAACAATATAGACTTTCTAACATACATTTCGGATTTTCCTTTTGAAGATATCGTATGTGTTCATGTATCCGGATATGAAAAATTACCAAACGGCAAGTTGAGAGACTCGCACTCTCAGACCCTTGATACTGAAATTATTGAAGCTACGAAATTAGTATTAGATAAATGTAAGCCCAAATATTTACTATTAGAGAGAGATTTTGGAGTTGAAACATTAAGGGACACCTTAGTGGATATAGATAAATTAAATGGAATAGCAACCGAACACCTTATCTTTAAGTAAATACAAGGTTTTTAAACAGGAATTAGAGTGAAAATTATAGATCTTCCTACTACAATGCAGGACGTTCCAAAAAGGTCAAGAATGGGTTATAGATATGTTCAACAAAATCATTATTGAGGTTTATACATCGATTGCAGAACAGGAAAGGTTGAACATTAAACAACGCCAGAAGGAAGGGATAGCTGTTGCTAAAGCTAAAGGGGGTCCTGCCGACAAACCGCATTTATCTTAATTTCGATGTGAGAACTATTGGAATTCCAATGGTCCCTCACATCGTTTACATGTATTCAATGTAGAGGTGATGTATATTTTTGCTTTTTAAGATCGGTAATTTCTTCTAGTAATCTCCCAATCATAGTTTGATCATCAATGCCTTCCTTAAAGGCTCTACCTTCCAATCTGTATGTTTCTATAAATCTATAAACTTCTTCCTCCAAAACTTCGTATGCTCCACCGTTTTCAATGCTTTTAATATTCCCCTCACTTATCCAATGGCTTACCATTTCTGTCACATTTGAAACCATACGAGTGTAACAGAGCCGTTGTTTCTTTTAGGTTGAACGTATTCATGATTGTTGGATCCTCCTGATTAATGATGTTTTTTCAAGTCTTTTCTGCTTATTAAGAGAACCATTGATTACGGCCAAGGGTTTTTACCACCTCTGCCAT
>NZ_JXIQ01000141.1 GCF_000934845.1 Mesobacillus subterraneus | reverse complement strand
GCGCCTAGCCCCTCGAGACGCTTCGGTCGGCCCAATGAAGTCAAAGAACGACTTCACTGGCAGGCCCTCCAGCGCTGTCGGGGGCTGGACAAGGCGCTTGCGCTTTTCGAATTCACTGAGATTCAATCGATAAAAGGAGCGTCTGTATGGGGATTTTAACGAAAATTTTCGACCAGAATAAACGCGATATTAAGAAATTGACGAAAATGGCGGATCAAATCGATGCGCTTGCAGCTGATATGGAAAAACTGTCTGACGACCAGCTAAGGGAAAAAGCGGAAGAGTTCAAGAATCGCTACCAGCAAGGCGAATCCACGGATGATCTGCTTGTGGAGGCATTTGCGGTTGTCCGGGAAGGTGCCAAGCGGGTTCTTGGCCTGTATCCTTATAAGGTTCAGCTGATGGGTGGGATCGCTCTCCACGAGGGAAATATTGCCGAGATGAAGACTGGGGAAGGGAAAACACTAACAGCGACCATGCCGGTTTACTTGAATGCGATCACTGGACGCGGCGTGCACGTCATCACGGTCAATGAATACCTCGCAAGCCGTGACGCGGTTGAGATGGGCAAGCTGTATGAGTTCCTGGGCCTGTCTGTTGGCCTCAACTTAAACAGCATGACGAAGGAAGAAAAGCAGGAAGCGTATCGCGCGGACATTACGTATGGTACGAACAATGAGTTTGGCTTCGACTATTTGCGTGACAATATGGTACTGTATACGGACCAGAAAGTTCAGCGTTCGCTTCATTTCTGTGTCATCGATGAAGTAGACTCCATTTTGATCGATGAAGCCCGGACGCCGTTGATCATTTCAGGCTCGGCGCAAAAGTCTGCGGCGCTATACATTCAAGCGAATGCCTTCGTGCGTACCTTGAAGCGGGAAGAGGACTACACTTATGATGAAAAAACGAAGGGTGTTCAGCTGACGGAGGAAGGGATTACGAAATCCGAGAAGGCTTTCGGCGTCGATAATCTTTTTGACATCAAGCATGTGACCTTGCTGCACCATATCAACCAGGCATTGAAGGCACACGCGAGTATGCACAAGGATGTTGATTATGTCATTCAGGACGGCGAGATTGTTATTGTCGACCAGTTCACCGGCCGTCTGATGAAGGGGCGCCGCTACAGCGAAGGCTTGCACCAGGCAATCGAGGCGAAGGAAGGCCTTGAAATCCAGAATGAAAGCATGACGCTTGCGACGATCACCTTCCAAAACTACTTCCGTATGTATGAAAAGCTTTCCGGTATGACTGGTACAGCAAAGACGGAGGAAGAGGAATTCCGTAATATATACAATATGTACGTAGTGGTTATCCCGACGAACCGTCCGATCGTCCGTGACGACCGTCCGGATTTAATTTATGCATCGATGCAGGGCAAGTTCAAGGCAGTTGCCGATGATATCGCCGAGCGCCACCAGGCTGGGCAGCCAGTGCTCGTTGGTACGGTTGCGATTGAAACGTCGGAAATCATCTCTGCATTTTTATCAAAAAAAGGCATTAAGCATAATGTCCTCAACGCGAAAAACCATGAGCGAGAGGCGGAAATCATCGCAGGAGCAGGTTCGAAGGGTGCGGTGACGATTGCAACAAACATGGCGGGTCGCGGTACAGACATCAAGCTTGGCGAGGGCGTCACAGATCTTGGCGGTCTTGCCGTCATTGGTACCGAGCGCCATGAGAGCCGTCGGATCGATAACCAGCTTCGCGGACGTTCCGGTCGTCAAGGAGACCCAGGTGTAACGCAGTTCTACCTTTCCATGGAAGATGAGCTGATGCGCCGCTTCGGTTCTGACAATATGAAGACGATGATGGAGCGCCTTGGCATGGATGATACCCAGCCAATCCAGAGCAAGATGGTATCGAAAGCGGTTGAATCTGCGCAAAAACGTGTGGAGGGCAACAACTTCGATGCCCGTAAGCAGTTGCTGCAGTACGACGATGTTCTTCGCCAGCAGCGTGAAATCATCTATAAGCAGCGTGATGAGGTGCTTGAGTCTGAAAACCTGCGCGACATCGTTGAAAAAATGATCAGGTCTTCCTTAGAGCGCAATGTTTTCGCTCATACGCCAAGCGGCGAAGAGATGGAAGATTGGGATCTGAACAGCATCATCGACTACGTGAATGGCAACCTGCTTCACGAAGGAGACGTCACCGTCGACGACCTTAGCGGCAAAGAGCAGGAGGAAATCATCGAAGTCATCATGGCCAAGGTGAAGGAGCGCTATGACGAGAAAGAAGCAATGCTGACAAACGAGCAAATGCGTGAGTTTGAAAAAGTCATCGTGCTTCGTTCCGTTGACTCCAAGTGGATGGACCATATCGACCAGATGGACCAGCTGCGCCAAGGGATCCACCTGCGTGCTTACGGCCAGATCGATCCACTGCGCGAGTACCAGCATGAAGGTTTTGCGATGTTCGAAAGCATGGTCCTTTCCATCGAAGACGATGTTGCGAAGTACATCATGAAGGCAGAAATCCGCAGCAATCTCGAGCGCCAGGAAGTAGCGAAAGGCCAGGCAGTGAATCCGAAAGAAGACGAAGGCGGAAAAGTGAAAAAGAAACCAGTCGTCAAAACAATGAATATCGGCCGCAATGACCCATGCATCTGCGGCAGCGGCAAAAAATACAAAAACTGCTGCGGCAAAGCAGAATAACTTCACCGCATCGCCGCATCGGGGGTCAGACCCCCAGTGCGGTGATGCGGTACTAAAGAGGGCGCGGGGGACCGGCTCTTTTTTTTCTGAATGGGGTATAATAGTAATTAACTTTATATGAGGTGAATGGTATGGAATTAGCAGATATCAGAAATGAGCTTGAGAAAACAGCTAAGAAATTAGCGGGCTTTAGGGGGTCTCTTTGACCTGGAAAATAAGGAAGCGCGCATCGCTGAATTAGAAGACGGTATGCTTGCGCCCGATTTCTGGGATGATCAGCAAAAAGCACAGGTTGTCATCAACGAAACCAATGAGCTGAAAGAACAGGTAGATGTTTTTAAGGAGCTAAGCGAGATATACGAAAATCTCGATCTGACGTATGAGCTGGTGAAAGAGGAAAACGACACAGATCTTCGCGAGGAATTGGAGAAGGAGCTCGTCGAGTTTAAAGAGCGCCTGAGTGAGTTTGAGCTTCAGTTGTTGTTGAGTGAAGAGTTTGATAAAAATAATGCAATCCTCGAGTTGCATCCAGGGGCTGGCGGAACCGAGTCCCAGGATTGGGGTTCGATGCTGCTGCGTATGTATACACGCTGGGCGGAGAAGCGCGGCTTCAAGGTGGAGACATTGGATTATCTTCCCGGCGATGAAGCGGGCATTAAGAGTGTCACGCTAGCGATCAAAGGTCATAATGCATACGGATATTTGAAAGCGGAAAAAGGCGTACACCGCCTCGTTCGAATTTCGCCGTTTGACTCGTCAGGCCGCCGCCATACTTCATTCGTTTCCTGTGAAGTCATGCCGGAATTCAATAACGAAATCGAGATTGACATTCGGCCGGAAGACTTGAAAATCGATACGTACCGTGCAAGCGGCGCTGGCGGTCAGCACATTAACACCACTGACTCAGCCGTCCGAATTACCCACTTGCCGACTGGTGTCGTTGTATCATCTCAAGCAGAACGTTCGCAGATCAAAAACCGCGATACATCGATGAAAATGCTGAAAGCAAAGTTGTACCAGCGTGAAATTGAACAGCAACAAGTAGAACTCGACGAAATTCGTGGCGAGCAAAAAGAAATCAGCTGGGGCAGTCAAATCCGCTCCTACGTGTTCCATCCGTATTCCATGGTGAAGGATCACCGGACTGGAACGGAATCCGGCAACGTGCAAGCCGTCATGGACGGGGATATTGATCAGTTTATCGACGCATATTTGCGCTCCAAGTTGAGTTTGAGTGAGTAAAATAGGTGTTTTGGGAGTCCCCCGCCGGGTTTGGCGGGGGATTTTTAGGGAATCTCTCGGTATAGATGATGATTCTCTCTGTAAAAGCTCATTATCTCTTGTTTAATGTGGATAATCTCTCATAATAAATCAAGAATCTCTCGCCAACACATTCTATTCTCTCATTTATCCAAATAATGGATTCTAAGGAATTACTTTGGAAAATAAACTCTGTTTTTTGTGGTCCCTGAAAAGGGGAGTTTCGTGTTGAGGAGGAGCCTAGAAGCTGTTTTATCTGATGGAAGCTTTAACAGCAGCCGGAGCTGCTTGTTTGTGATGGAGGGGTTACCGATTAAAAAGTAATCCATTATCGTTTGTACATGTGCATCAGATGAGCTGGTTCCGCAATTGGCACAGTGCCAGCTCCCTGATATTCGCTCCATATACAGCCGGCTGCAGGATGGACAAGCAACCCCTAGAACGAAATCCGCTGAAGAAAGACTGAATTTATTCAGATGGGATCCCTCGGGTTCATGGCTTTTAATCAAAAATTTAACTAATCTTTTTATATCCTTTTGCGAAAAGATTTCTTTGGTGTTTCGATTTTTGAATTCCTCTATTTTCATGACTGCAGCTCCGCCCTTACAAACTCTTTTATATATTTCTTCATTTTTGGTTGGGTTTTGAAGGATGGAGCCTTGATTGCTGTAGGTGACGAGGAATTCCAGTGGAGGAATTGTGAAGTGGTTCAGTTTGAGCCAATGGGCCAGCTGAATCAATTGCCTTTTTACTTGCAAGACTGGATCATCGTAAATCTCCGTTTTACCATTATTCCTGCGAATGACCTGGTTAAAATCTGCGTCGAATTCAATATAGCCAGGCATATTTTTATTTTCGATTAAAAGGATGAAAGTAATGGAGAGCAAGAGGAAATCGATTTGGAAGTGATTGTTTCCCAAAGGAAGGCGGATATTCTGGAGAATATAGAATTCGGAATCGTCTAGCAGGCTGAGATAATAGTCCATGTCCTGTTCCCCTTTGAATCCGGCTCTTCGAATCAAAAGATCTTGGGTAATTTCGGTTCTTTTTGGATGATTGAGAGGAAGGCGCCTCAATAAAGCCTCATCAATCAAGATTCGTAATGGTATTTCTCTCTTTTTTACAATCAAAATGGAATCACTCCTTATTATTTTGATGATTATATTCAACATGACGATTGAAAAGTCCTGCTTGAAGTTCAGAAAAATGGAATCTCTCATTTAAAAAGCGGAATCTCTCGGCACACAGTGAGATTCTCTCAGCGTGACAAAATATTCTCTCGGATTATTAATAAAATCTCTCCCAAAAGGGACTCTATCTCTCATTTAACCTCAATATGGAAAAAAAGGAAAAAAAGCGTCCCTCAACATAGAGGACCGCTCCACTTATTAGATGAACAAATTCAACCCAGAATCCTCTGCATCTCCAAGATATGCTGCAACGCCGCCAATCTCGACTCCGTCAATTAGCTCTTCTTTGGAAATTCCCATAATATCCATGCTCATGCCGCAAGCAACCAGTTTCACACCGGCGTCGATGGCGTTTTTCATCAAGGTTTCAAGGCTGTCGACGTTTTTGTTGGCCATGACAGTCTTGATCATTTTTGATCCCATGCCGGCCATGTTCATTTTGGACAGCGGCAGGTCGCTAGCGCCTTTTGGCATCATCATGCTGAACATTTTTGCCATCATGTCTTTTTCAGTAGATGGTGCATCGTTGCGCTTCAAGATGTTCAGTCCCCAGAAGGTGAAGAACAAAGTTACCTCTTTTCCCATCGCCGCGGCGCCAGATGCGATGATGAAGGTAGCGATGGCCTTGTCGAGCTCTCCGCTGAATACGACCATTGTCGCACCCTTTCTGGCTGGCACTTCGATAGGAGCGGCCATCGCGACAACGTTCCCTTTCCTAATCTGAGCTTTGAACTTTTTATCCTCAAATTTATAGCTGAGCAGCTTGTTGCCGGTCTTTTCGCACCATGCGTTGATGTCTTTTCCGAAGCCTGGGTCGGTCGCGTGAACTTCCAGCACCTCGCCTTCCTTCATGTCGCCAATTGTTTTGTAAACCTTCATGATTGGGCCAGGACAAGACAAGCCGCAAGCGTCAAGAGTCGTTGTTTTCGCCGAAGACTCTAATGCTAATCCAACACTTGCCTGCGCTGCACCAGCTGCGAGTTCCTCCATTGCAGCATTCCGCTGGGCAACGCCGTTATCGCTGATTGGTGTTCCGCAGTTTTCGCTCGCATCTGGCTCGAACACGCAAGAATAAGTCTTGTATCCGCCATCGAGGTTCTTCACATTGAATCCAGCCTGCTTGAGGATCCGTGAAGCCAAATATCCACGAAGTCCAACTTGGCAGTACACGTATACGTCTTTCGTCGGAATCTCGTCAAGTCGCTCACGCAGCTCACCAAGCGGAATGTTCACAGAGCCGTCGATCATCCCCATGTCGCGCTCGATTGGTTCGCGAACGTCAATCAAATATCCGCCGTCCGCTAGAATGTCATTTATCTCGTGCCACTGCACAGTGTCCACAAGACCTTCGGCGATATTTTTGGCTGCATATCCCGCCATATTGACCGGATCTTTAGCGGAAGAGTAAGGCGGTGCGTATGCGAGCTCAAGATCTGGCAAGTCAAAAATGGTCATGCCGCCTTTGATGGCTGTTGCCAACACATCGATTCGTTTGTCGGCACCATCATACGATACAGCCTGAGCGCCAAAGATTTTTCCTGTCTCACGGTCGAATATCAATTTCAGGGCAATTGGGAACGCACCTGGATAGTATCCGGCGTGAGAGCTTGGGTGAACGTGCACAACATCGTAAGAAATGCCAAGTCGCTTCAATGTTTTTTCGTTATTGCCTGTTGCGGCAACTGTCATGTCAAATACCTTCGCAATCGATGTGCCAAGGGTTCCTTGGTACTTAGAATCGATGCCGTTGATGCGGTCAGCGACGATGCGTCCCTGGCGGTTTGCTGGCCATGCAAGCGGAATGTGAGTCGCCTGGCCATTGATGTAATCCTTCACTTCAATCGCGTCGCCAATGGCATAGATGCTTTCGTCTGCTGTCTGCAATCGTTCATTAACACGAATCGCACCGCGAAGTCCCAGCTCCAAGCCCGCTTCCTTCGCCAATTTATTTTCAGGAACGACACCGATCGCAAGGATGATCAAATCCGTTTCGAGCTGCTTTCCGCTGGTGAGGTTGATCAGTTTTCCATTGTTATCAAAAGATTTCACCCCATCTTCAAGCACAAGGTTTACGCCTTTTTCACGAACGTGCTGGTGTAAAATAGAAGCCATTTCAAAATCGATTGGCGCCATAATCTGGTTCGCCATTTCAACCAGTGTTACTTCAATTCCGCGTTCCCGGAGGTTTTCGGCCATTTCGACACCGATGAAGCCACCGCCAATCACTGCCGCTTTCCTTGGCTGCTGCTCATCAACATACGCCTTGATTTTATCAGTGTCCGGAATATTGCGAAGCGTAAACAATGCTTGTGCCTCATCAATGCCTGGAATCGGAGGCTTAATAGGGCTCGCTCCGGGTGATAACACAAGCACATCATAATTTTCTTCGTATGATTCGCCAGTTTTCAAATTCTTGATTTCCACCATCTTGCGCTCCCGATCAATGCGCGTTACTTCGCTCAAATTGCGAATATCCATATTGAATTTTTTTGACATGCCTTCCACTGTTTGTACAAGCAAAGCGTCGCGTTCCTGAATCGCCCCACCAATATAATAAGGAAGGCCGCAGTTGGCGAAAGAAATGTATTCTCCCCGTTCGATCATTATGATTTCTGTCTGTTCATCCAATCTTCTCAACCGGGCAGCCGTTGTAGCACCACCAGCAACTCCACCTACGATTACCACTTTTTTAGCCATTTAAAATACCCTCTTTCTGAAAAAATTTATTGTGTAATATTGAGCAATCTTTGTTAAAAAAAATAATTTCATCTCCAGACAGGAATACTAATCAATCCTATACGTGAAATATATCACAAAGTACGACTAGGGGTAAGGGTATTTAGGAAAACGTCAAAAAATGTTCATAATTTCACAAGCGACAAAAGCCTGTAAAAACTCCTGCCACTTTTCTCCTTTAACACGGCGCATTGTTATCGTTTACAGAAAATTTGCGACATGCTATACTCACTGACGGCATAAACGGAAAAGGGGATAGGACAGTGAAAAAACGGCGAAATCAGAAGATTCATCCAGCTATATCCAGGTTGATGGAATATGGCTATGTGTTGATCGGTTCTGGGATTGTTGCTCTATCGTTTAATGTGTTTCTGCTGCCGAACCGGATTGCTTCGGGTGGAGTGAGCGGAATTAGTACGATTTTGGATGCGACGATTGGCTGGGAGCCGGCATACGTGCAATGGGCCTTAAATATTCCATTATTTATCGCGGGAGTTATTTTTCTAGGAAGGCAATATGGGTATAAAACACTTGCAGGAACGATCTTTCTGCCCTTCGTCGTGTTCCTGACAAGCGATGTGGAGCCATGGACTCTCGATCCGTTGTTAGGATCCTTATTCGGAGGAATAGGCGTCGGATTGGGGCTTGGAATTGTCTTTAGAGGAAATGCTTCCACCGGCGGAACGGATTTGGCAGCGCAAATTATCCAAAAATTTTCGGGACTTTCAATTGGTACATGCGTGGCGTTGATCGACGGACTAATCGTCTTGTCGGCAGCGATTGTCTTTGATATCGAGCGTGGACTTTATGCTTTGATCGGGCTGTATGTGACTAGTAAAACAATTGATCTCGTTCAGGTCGGCATCGGTCGCTCAAAGATGGCAATGATCATCACGAATCGCCAGGATGAAGTTCGTGAAGCGATTTTGAATAAAATTGACCGTGGTGTGACAAAACTATCAGCATACGGAGGTTATACCGACCAAGAACGGCCGATTATCATGTGTGTCGTCGATCAGACGGAATTCACAAAATTGAAACATTTAGTCCAATCCATTGATCCCGTTGCATTCGTGATTGTAATGGATGCCTCGGAAGTATTGGGGGAGGGTTTTAAAAGAGCTTAATATTGGTATAATATAGTAGTCATGTTTGTAAAACTTTCGAAAGGGGAGATACGTTTGAAGAAAAAACTAGCGGCATTATTAATGGGTACAACGTTAGCGCTGGCAGCCTGTGGCGGTGGCGGTGGCGGCGATCAAGCTGGCGGCGACAAGGCTGGGGCAGACCCAGAAAAACTTTTTAACCAAAAATGCTCCAGTTGCCATGGCGGCAACTTGGAAGGCGGCGTAGGGCCAAAATTAAGTGATGTAGGATCCCGGCTATCACAAGATCAGATTGAAAGTACAATCGCGAATGGTCAAGGAGCAATGCCACCTAAGTTATTGGAAGGAGCTGACGCTTCAGCCGTGGCTGAATGGTTGGCAAACAAAAAATAGCGAGTATTGGAAACGTTCTGTTAAAAGCAGGACGTTTTTTTGCATTCACATTTTGTACAAACAAGTTATCGACAAAAATTTTATGCTATCGTAATAAAACTAAAAATTCGACTAATCTCAAAACTTCCTACCAAAAGGGTTTTTACTAGATAAATAGGGAACAAGGCATCGGAAATGTAAAGCTAAATTCACGTGAACAGTGGATTATGGGACCTTTTATGAAATTTGAAAAGAAACTGTAATATAGAAAAGGGTTTTTTTGATAGAACAAGATGCTATAATAGTTTTGTTACAAATTGTCGAATGAATAGCCACGTGATAAGACTAACTATCTAAGGTGATACAAAAATGATTGATATGCAGGATGTGTATAAGACTTATCCCAACGGCATTTTGGCCGCCAATGGATTGAATGTCCATATAGACGCAGGTGAATTTTTATACGTGGTAGGACCTAGCGGTGCTGGAAAATCTACTTTTATAAAAATGATGTACCGGGAAGAAAAGCCTTCAAAAGGATCCATCGTTATAAATGGTGTTAACCTCGCAAAGCTTAAGGACAGCAAAGTACCGTTGCTTCGTCGTAATATTGGCGTCGTATTCCAGGACTTCAAATTGCTTCCTACTCTCTCAGTCTATGAAAATGTCGCGTTCGCGATGGAGGTTGTTGAGGAATCCCCACAATATATCAAAAAGAGGGTTATGGAAACTTTGGAATTAGTGGGCTTGAAGCATAAGGCCAGGGCGCTCCCGACAGAGCTATCAGGCGGGGAGCAGCAGCGCGTTGCCATTGCTCGCTCGATCGTGAATGCGCCAAAAGTGGTGATCGCCGATGAGCCTACGGGGAATCTTGATCCGGACACCTCGTGGGGAATTATGAACATCTTTGAAGAAATTAATATGAGGGGAACCACCATTGTCATGGCCACCCACAACAAAGAGATCGTCAACACAATTAAGCATCGCGTTATTGCGATTGAGAACGGCCGGATTGCGCGTGATGAAATGAAAGGTGAGTACGGATATGAAGGCTAGAACATTCCGCCGCCACATTCGTGAAAGCTTTAAAAGTATAGCCCGGAATGGCTGGATGACCTTTGCATCCGTAAGTGCCGTAACGGTTACCCTGCTTTTGGTCGGTGTCTTTTTCGTCATTATGATGAATTTAAATAAAGTCGCAACCACAATCGAGGAGGATGTAGAAATCCGAGTTCATGTGGATGCAGCAGCGAACGACAAAGATAAAGAGGTATTGGAACAACAGATTAATCAAGTTTCTGGCATCAAGAATGTCACTTTTTCCCCTAAGGAAAAGGAACTTGAGAACCTAATTGCCAGTCTTGGCGACCAGGGGGAAGCCTTCCAGCTGTTTGAACAGGACAATCCTTTGAACGATGTGTTCGTCGTAAAGACGAAAAATCCTACTGACACAATGAATGTCGCAAAGAAGCTCGAGAAACTGAATTATGTAACGACCGTCAAATATGGTCAAGGTACGGTTGAGAAATTATTCAGTTTTATAAAAATTAGCCGGAATGTCGGACTCGTTCTGATTGTCGGACTTCTTTTTACGGCCATGTTCCTGATCTCGAATACCATTAAAATCACGATCATGGCGCGCAAACGAGAGATTGAGATTATGAGACTCGTAGGAGCAACAAACGGGTTTATCAGGTGGCCGTTTTTCCTTGAAGGGTTATGGCTCGGTGTTCTCGGAGCAATCATTCCGATTGCGGTAGTGTCAACAGCGTATTATTACGCTGTTGACTTCTTAAACGAAAAGCTAAAAGATCATTTTATTACATTACTCGAATTCAACCCGTTTGTTTACCAGCTGTCTGCGATCCTGATTATCATGGGTGCTGCAATTGGAATCTGGGGAAGTCTCATGTCCGTCCGCAAGTTTTTAAAAGTGTAAGGGAGTCGAACGTTTCTCCTAAACACTACATACCCAATAGACGAGAGATAGAAACAAAAAGTTACGAAACTATCATGAGTAAGAGAGGGGAAAGATCTAGTGAAAAAGCAGATACTCTCACTAGCAGTAGTCAGTACTTTAAGCCTAGGTGCAGTGATAAGCCCAATGTATGCCAACGCCGAATCAATTTCCAGTTTGGAACAGAAGAAGCAGGAAGCGTTAAATAAACGCTCCGGATTAAACAGTGAGATTGATGAAAAAAAATCCGCAATTACGGAAATTCAATCGGACCAGGAAAAAGTAAAGAGTGAGATTGGAGCACTTGATACTGCAGTAAAGGACACGGAAAACAAAATTAAAGAAAAAAATGCTCAAATTGATCAAACCACTGCTGAAATCGAGCAGCTGAAAGTGGAGATAGCAGAATTGATCGAGCGTATTAATAAAAGAAATGCATTGCTGAAGGATAAAGCTCGCTCGATGCAAGAAAGCGGAGGAACGATCAGCTATATGGATGTTCTTCTCGGCGCACAAAGCTTCAGCGACTTCATTGACAGAGTAAATGCAGTTACTACGATTGTACAAGCTGACAAGGATATTCTTGTGCAGCATCAGAAGGATAAAGATGACTTGGAAAAAAAGCAAAAGCAAGTGGAAACAAAGCTTTCCGATCTTCAATCGATGAAGAAGGAATTAGAAGCCTTGAAAGGTCAGCTAAAAGGGAAAATAGCTAGACAGCAAGAGTTGATGAAAGAGCTCGAACAGGAAGAGCACCAAATGCACGGAGAAATCAACGATATTGCTGAACAGCAGAAAATTTTAGCTTCACAAGCCGATGCCATCGAAAAAGCAATTGCTCTCGAGAAGAAACGTCAAGCGGAGATTGCAGCTGAACAGGAAAGACAAGCTAAACTGGCTAGAGAACAAGCTCAGCTGGCTAGAGATCGAGCAGCGGCACAGAAGAAAAGCGGGACTTCAGAGTCTTCTGCACCTGCATCTGCACCCCAAGTTTTGGCGCCTCCCGTATCTAATGGCATGTTTATGTGGCCGGCCCGCGGTTATGTATCTTCATCCACTGGCTCCAGAGGGGGAGCTTACCACTACGGAATCGATATAGCGAGCGGTGGAACGGTTCCAATCGTCGCCGCAGCTGATGGGTATGTCAGTCAATCTTATACATCCAGCAGTTATGGGGAAGTTATCTTTATTACCCATTCGATAAACGGCAAAATCTATACGACAGTTTATGCACATATGAGAACTGGTTCAAGAACAGTGGGACCTGGGTCCGTCGTCTCCAAAGGTCAAAGAATTGGGACAATGGGCAATACAGGGCAATCTAGCGGTCAACATTTGCACTTCGAATTGCATGATGGACCTTGGACTCCTGACAAGCGAAACTACGTCAACCCTATTCCGTATTTGAGATAAGCATGTAAGGAAGAGACTTCCATTCTCTTCCTTTTTTTATTCCCAATTGCTAGTCCTATATCCAAGCCATGTGAAAATTAATCCTTCATAACCTGTCCATCTTCGTCATATAATGGGAATCATAGAATGCGGTAAACAGGGAGGAGTTTGGCAATGGATCGTAAATGGATTGCCATTTTGATGGCGGGATCGCTGCTGACTGGTGCGGGAGGTACATACGCCGGAATGCAATGGTACGCTGGAGTGCTAGACCATCAGATTTTTCCTTCCAAGGAAAATGGGCCAGCAAATTCTAGCGAGTCGGACCATCTTGAAAAAGTTGCGCAGGCCTACAGTTTGATTTTCACTAATTATCTGGAAAAGGTAGAAGAAGAAAAGCTGGTGGAGGGTGCGATACAAGGAATGCTGTCCACATTGGAGGATCCCTATTCCGTCTATATGGACAAGGAAACGGCCAAGCAATTCAATCAGACATTGGAGTCATCATTTGAAGGGATTGGCGCGGAAGTCAGTTCCGTCGATGGGAAAGTGGTGATTGTTTCACCATTTAAAAATTCACCTGCAGAAAAAGCGGGACTGAAGCCGAACGATCAAATTCTGAAGATCAATGGAGATAGTATTGAAGGGCTGGATTTGTTTGAAGCAACTATGAAAATTCGCGGAAAAAAAGGGACGTCAGTCGTTCTCGAGATTGGACGGGAAGGCTTGAATGATCCCGTTCAAGTAAAAGTAACTCGAGATGAAATCCCCCAAATTACCGTTTACAGTGATATGAAAAAGGTAAATGGCGAAAAAGTTGGCTACCTGGAGATCACCTCTTTTTCCGAGGAAACCTCAAAGGAGTTCGATAAGGAACTGACAGCTTTGGAAAAAGCGGGGCTGGATGCCCTGTTGATTGATGTGCGCGGAAATCCTGGCGGGCTGCTTTCGAGTGTCGAGGAGATCTTGCGGGAACTGATCCCTAAAGATAAGCCGCTTTATCAAATAGAGGAACGAAACGGCGAGAAGACACGCTATTTTTCCAATTTGGATAAAGCGAAAGACTACCCAATTGGTGTGCTGATAAATGACGGCAGTGCATCAGCATCGGAAATCTTGGCCGGGGCAATGAAGGAAGCGGGTGGCTATCCAGTAATCGGCGAGAAGACTTTTGGTAAGGGAACAGTCCAGCAGGCTGTACCGATGGGGGATGGCAGCAATATTAAACTGACGGTATTTAAATGGCTGACGCCGAATGGAAACTGGATCCACAAGAAAGGCATCGAGCCAACCGTCGAAGTGATGCAGCCGGCGCTTTATGATACCCATCCCATCCAAGCCGAAAAACCGCTCAAGCTCGATATGAATAATGAACAAGTCAAAAATGCGCAGGAAATTCTTGTCGGCCTTGGATTGGAGCCAGGCCGTACGGATGGCTATTTCAACGGCATGACCGAAATTGCCGTCAAAGCATTCCAACGGAAAAATGATCTGCCGGTGACGGGTGCCATCGATGCAAAAACTGCCTCGGCACTCGAGGAAGCGGTCAGACAGGCAATGAAACTGGAAGAAAATGACCTGCAGCTGCAAACCGCCTTGAGGCTGCTGGCGAAATAACCAAAAAGCTGTACCTTATTGGGTGCAGCTTTTTGGTTATTTTCTTATCCTCTCTCGTGATCGAAAAGTTCGGCAAAATGCCTCCGCATTAGACATAAGAAAAAAATCCCTTCCATATTCCTCAACTATTAATAGGTTTTCCCCCGTACATTTGATAGAATAAGCTTAAAATCATGAAAGGCTGGTGACATAGGGTGGCACAAGATTGGTTCTTGGAACTAGTGAAAGGGACGGGCAGGCTGCTGCTTCACCCTGTGTTCTATTATTCTCTTTTTCTAGCGGCGCTTTTTGGTGTTTCGCGCGTGAAACGAGAACGGAAAAACTTCACGGTCCGATCGGAGGATGCCTTTTTTGAACTCAGGCAACTTTTTCCCGTTGGTATTGTGATTGGTTTAGTGATTTCCCTTATTATTATAGGAGCAGGAATTGTCCTTCCGTTCGCTGCAATTGTATTAATTGCTGCAGCGACATTGCTTTGGAGCTTTACCGCGAGACTCAGACTGCTCGCTCCAGCCTATACCGTGGGTGCTGCGTTCTTTGCACTAGCCTTTCTGTCTGGAAAAAAAATCGTCGGCGATCTATTTACAAATCTCGATGAAAAAATATACCCATCCATCGCTATATTGCTGGCATTGCTGACAATTGGCGAAGGATTTCTGATTTTAAAGAATGCGAAAAAAGGAACTTCTCCAAAATTAATCAAGAGCAAGCGCGGCCAGACAGTCGGTGTCCATGAGGTGAAACGATTGTGGCTGGTTCCGGCTTTTATGCTGATTCCGGGAAATACCCTCACCTTGCCGTTCGACTGGTGGCCGGTGTTCACGCTTGGCGAAAATTCCTATTCATTGCTGCTCGTACCATTTGCGATCGGCATGCAGCAGCAAATCAAGGGGATGCTGCCGAGGGAAGCCGTTCAGCAGCAGGGCAGACGGGTAATCGGACTTGGCATCCTGATCGCATTGATTGCGGCAATCGGCTACTGGTATCCAATTGCAGCAATCGCAGCTGTATCCATCGCGATTATCGGACGCGAAGCATTGACCCTTTTGCAACAAATGCAGGAAGAGAACAGGCCGTTTTATTTTGCAAAAAAGAACCAGGGCGTGATGATTCTAGGTATCCTAAGAGGATCACCAGCGGAAAAAATGGCTTTGGAAGTCGGAGAGAATATCACCAAGGTCAATGGCACATACGTCCATGACGAATCATCATTTTATGAGGCACTATCGCGCAACAGAGCACACTGCAAACTGGAAGTACTTGATACGAACGGACAAATCCGCTTCGTGCAGCGGGCACTGTTTGAAGGAGACCACCACGAACTAGGCATCCTCTTCGTTCAGGATGAGAAAAAGTGGGGGTGAAATAACTGGAAAGTTTGTAGGTTTTCAAAATTAATTGGAAATTTGTCAAAATCCACTGGAAAACTTGTCATAATTTATTGGAAAGATTATTTGGACTGTTTTACAAAACTTAATAAAATATTTTTTTACTAAAAAGCTCTTTAAGAGAATCATCTTGAAAGGGCTTTTTCATTTAATTTATTTATGATTCTTTTCACTTACAAATAGGCGACTAATCCAATTGCTTATATTGAATTTTAAGATGGGGAAGCATATAGAAGTGATCACATAAATTAAAAACAAATTGTAAACTAAGGTACTTCATAAATAGGTCATAAATTCAAAGTTGGAAGTCAGATCGATCAACTATTAAATCAAGTTTTTACTTCTTAAATGTTCTTTAGTTTCTCCGCTCGTTACTCCTTAAGTACAATAATATATGTAATCTAAAAGGGGGAGAAAAACAAACAATGCAGGAGCTAACAATAATATCGTATTCACCGGTTTTTTCGTTTCGAATTTTTGCAAGGCTCAAGTTATTTTTAGTTAAAACAACCCATAAATGCAGACTCCACTTCGGCCAAGGTGAGTCTGCATTTATTAATGAATGAATCTGGTTGGTTATTTACCGCTTCTGGTACGCACTTTCTCGGGTTTTTGGATTCTTTCTTTAACAATCCAAGTAACACGTCGGACACGCTTGGTGATACGGTTAAAAGGGTTGCACTGTCAGGAGTCTTCACAATTTTAAAGGTTTTGCAATTCTTTTGAATTCGGACACAATCCATGTAATAAGAGGCAGACCAAAGGAAATAACTGCGGTCAATGGATAATAGTTTGTGATGTAGATGCTTATGAAATGCCTGTGGCTATCAATCACAGCAAAAGAAAAAAATACGATAGCAATGATAATGGCCAATTGAATTGGCCATTTAGCTTTTTCGCTTGAAACCCATTTGCGAAAGATCTGATAAATAGAAATCAGTAAAACGGATGCCCTGATGACACTCCCCAAGACGATCACAGCAATCCCATAGATATCAAAGCGTTCTATGAAACCAAAAGAAACCAAACGCACAATGCTTTGTGCTGGATATTCGAGAGTTTGGACTAATTTCTCTCCAAATACAGAAATAGTGCCGGTAACGGTTCCTAAAAACATGAAGGTTATTAAAACCATCAGCAAGGTGTTGGTAAACATTAATGATCTCGATTTGGCATGGTCTTTTTTTATATGGATCATCAAAAGCAATAACGTTTCACCATATAAAGCAATTGTCAAAACAATACTGGAAGTCAGGGAGATAAGCCCATTCTCAAATACAGGGAGTAGCAATTTGTAGTTTTTTTCAGGAATGGTGGCAATTCCAATGGTAGAACCTGTGAAAATGATGATCGGCAAAAGGGCTTCGCTAATCCTTGCAATGCTTTCAATTCCTGAATAAGATGCATAGAGAACAACAAGGAAGAAGGGAATGGCAATAACAAACCTTGGTGTTTCAGGTAAAAAAATAACCTGGATAAAATCGATCATTCCATAAAAGGTGATCAGCATTAAATAGAAGAAATAACACAGTAAGCCAATATTCAAAAAATTGCCCGCTATCTTGCCGAATGTTTGTGTAAGCATATCGTTAAATGTATAATTTGGAAAGATAGTATGCAACCTGTACAAAATGAACCCGAAAAGAAAACTTAACGGCGCTGCAAGCAAGATTGCCACCCATGCTTCATGACCTGAAAAACTGAAAATCGTTGGCAAAAGAAGAAAGTGGCCAGTGACAGGAAGAATCATGGAAAGCAGAAAGACCGATTGCCTGTATGAAATGACTTCCAACATTATTTCCTCCTTTCCTATTCTTCTAAACCATTTGCAGTAATATCCGTTTGGACATTTACATTGACGCTGAGTTCGGGATAAATCTCATCCCATTGTTTGGCATTCTCCTTCCAATATTTTTTATTTGTCCGTTGGATGGTGCCCGCAAAGTCAAAAACATTGGATTTAAATTGTTTTTGGATTTTAATAATGGTCTTTTCAACTTCTAGTTTTATCGCCTTCGCATACAGTCCCTTGATTTCGTTGATCTTTTGTTGATCCAACCGAATCTGCCCTGAAACATCACCTATGAACCCGGTTTCTTTGATTTCAACTTGTATGGATGGCTGGCCATTTTGAAATAAAGCTTTGATTGAGCTTTTGGACTTCTTGATTTCAATGGATATCAGGATAGGTTCGTTTTCTGAAGAGGGCAATTTGACAACTTGAATGCCTGCTTTGGCATCTCCCAAAACCCTTAACATTCCACGGGTTTCGAAAGCGGTTAGGTCACCAACCAATTTTTCACCGTTAAAGATGGCAGTTCCGTATACTTCAAAATTGTCTTTGACCTTATGGATGATGGGCAAGTAGGGATCCTGATAAGGCTCTAGTATACCCTGGTAAAAATTATGAATACTTACTTGGGGAGCCTTGGATAAAAATTCTTGCACTCTTACTGATTCTTTTAGCGTTAAAGAAGGAATCGGGAAATCTTTATTTTTTATTTGTAAAATTTCTCCTGCTGTTTGATCAGCTATGAAGACATCCATTGAGGACCTGGGTTCATGGTCTCTCATAAAAAAATCCAAAGCTGGGGATATTCCGGTCATTGCCAGCTCTCTTCCAATAATGACGACCTGGATATGTTGGAAAATTTGTTTTTTCTTTGCAGTAATAATGAAATTTCGTACCCCATCAAAAACAGTGGCTCCTTTGCTGGTTTGTATAAGGACTGAAGCTGGGGTGCCTGCCTTAGGATCCCCTGGTTTAATCGTTTGGGTTGTTAGTTCGAAGCCAGCCTCCGTCCCTGCATCTATTCCTATTCCAGAGACAATGCCAACATCCCTTAATTCTGATTTCCCCCAACAACCTGTTAACATGGTCACAATACATATACATATGAGGACGAGGGCAATCTTCTGTTTCATCTTCCTTTTCCCCTTTCATTGGGATTAAGGTTGTTTGGGCCCTGTTCACTATTCTGTCTTACTTCATTCAACACCCGTAGGTCCTCAGGCCGCCGGGTTAAGTTTCTCAATGGAACTCTAACTACAAAATCTTTCCATCCACTCCATGTGATTGGAAACCATGGGGCAGTATATGGAATCCCGAATGATCGAAGAGAGGCAACATGCAGCAAGAAAAAAGCAAGGACACACATAATTCCGTAAACCCCTAAAATTTCGGCAGCAACCAGATAAAAAATGCGGAGCAACGCCGTCACGTCATATAAAGGAGTTACAAGAAAACCGGTGATGGCAGTCAGGGCAACGACAATGACCGTAGGCGCACTGACTAAACCGGCATTGACAGCGGATTCTCCAAGTACAAGGGCGCCGACAATGGATACTGCCTGGCCCACCGGTCTTGGCATCCGGATTCCTGCTTCGTGAAGCCACTCAAAACTGACCAGCATCAGGATGACTTCAATGAAGATGGGAAAAGGCACTCCTTCCCGGGACGAAGCAATGGTAATCAATAATTCGGTAGGGAAAATCTCCTTATGATAATCATGGAAGGCAACATAAGCTGCCGGTGCCAAAGTGGATAAAAGAAATCCGATCAACCTCAGACTCCGGACCAAGGAAACATAATAGGGACGTGAGTAGTAGTCCTCAGGAGACTGAAAAGATTCCATCATTAGATATGGAACCATCAGGACCGTTGTTGTACCGTCGACCATGATGGCCACTCTTCCTTCAAGGAGGCGGGCTGCGACAACATCCGGCCTTTCCGTGTTTGATACCGTGGGGAAGATTGAATAGGGCGCATCCTGAATGAATTCCTCAATATATCCAGATTCCAGGACTGCGTCAATATTGATTTTTCGCAATCTTTTTTTGACTTCCTTCAATATCTCAGGATTGACGATTCCATCCAGATAAACAATGGCAATATCTGTACTTGACATTTTTCCAATCACTGTTTGTTCAATCCGAAGTTTAGGATGATGAATTTTTCTCCGAAGCATGGCAGTATTTGTACGTAAAGTTTCTACAAACCCTTCCCTTGGTCCGCGTATGACAGTTTCTGTTACAGGTTCTTCAATACCTCGCATTTCCCATGCTCTGGCTCCCAGGATAAATGCCTTGTTAATCCCGTTAATGAAAAGAACGGGATCGCCTTTCAATAGGAATTCTATACTTTTGTCCATGGTCAATTCCTTTTTGATGCTACTCAAACTAATAAGCTCTTTATCTAAATGATCTAGACAATCCAGCAGATCGCGGCTGCCACAATCAAGATTCATAAGCGGTTTGATGACATTTTCGTGTATGGCTGTTTGGTCAAATAATCCTTCCACTGCGACCAAAAAAGCTTTAACTTCTTGATTTATTCCTATATCAAAACTTCGAAAAATGATATCCGAGCTTTCTTGAATAATGCTCTCTATAAAATTGACATTTTCTTTTAGTTCCGATGAAACAAAGTGTGCCGATATTTCTGTTTTCTCATTCATTAACTTTTTGAAGTGAATTTTCCGTTGAATCCATTTGTACATTTCCCATCACCCAATCTAGGTTCTGTTAATTAAATAGTTCTATCAATAACATTTACAAGCAATTGGTTATTTATTCAAAATGTCAATATGGATTACCAGTGAAATAAGATGCTGTTTCTTATATTTTTAAACTACAGTTCGAATTAGAAGGAATATTAAGGGTTACGTTAAACACCAGATTATTGTCATTGGTTTCTCCCGCTATTGCGGAGGTTTTTTGCGAAAATAAGGATGTTCGCTGCTGAACTTTTGTTATAATTTAGTAAAATATAAAGATAGTGAGGAGATATACTAATGGCACTTTTTGATCGTTCTGCTGCAACTTATGATGCGTGGTGTACGACAGAAATTGGATCATATGTCGACAATCTAGAGAAGAATATTATCTTCCAGTTATCACTGCCGAGAAAAGGTGAGAAAGCACTAGACCTGGGGTGCGGCACTGGTATTTACTCCATTTGGATGGCGAGAATGGGGTTGAATGTTACAGGTGTGGATATTTCAAGTAACATGCTTGAGATTGCAAAAGAAAAAACAATTGCTTCTTCTTTGAATATCGATTATGTTCAATTCGATATACAAAAACTTCCTTTTGATGATGAAACATTTGATTTAATCGTTGCCAATATCGTGCTTGAATTTGTAAAGGACCCTGAAGCTGTCGTAAATGAAGCAATCAGAGTGCTTAAAAAGGGGGGAAGATTTGTATGCGGCTTTATTGGGAAGGAAAGTTCCTGGGGTGAGAAATATCGCATACAAGGAGAAGAAAAGACGGAAAGTGTTTTTGCTAATGCTTCTTTCTTCTCTCCAGATACTGCAAAGAAGTTGTATTCATTGGGAACTGATAAGGTGCAACTGGGACTCTTTATGACAGAAGCGGATTTTTTAAATGCGGAACAGGCCGATGCATTGGAAACTGAGAAAAGGGTAGTTGGATCTGAAAAAGAAGCAGGCTACTTTGCTGTACGATGGGTTAAGGGGGAATAGAAAAGAATTAGGAAGATACCATACTGATTACGATCATGCATTCCAATATTGAAACCGGTATCCTCCAGCCAATAGATCGAATTAATTGTCTCCTGTATTGAAGGAGATGGGAATACCTGATCATATGGGGATGGGCGCAATCAGATTCAGCCTTGGTAAGGTATACAACCAAAGAAGAAATCGATCAAGTACAGGTTTAAATTGAAAACCATGCCAAAAGGTAAAACGATGGCATGTTTTTTTAAGTTTAAATCAAGCGTATTTACAGTAATAATTTGCTGTGTTATTATTCAACTAATAGGTTGAATAGTTGAATAATGATTTGGAGGTGATCTACATACAAGCACGGGAATTTAAGGATTTCGTATACGGAGAGTTCGCCCGGATTGGAAAAGCGATCTCCAGCCCAAAGAGAATTGAACTGCTGGACTTGCTAACTCAAGGGCCAAAAACAGTGGAAGCTTTGGCTGCGGACACTCAAATGAGCATAGCTAATACATCCAAACATTTACAAACCTTGCTTGATGCGAAACTTGTCACATACTCAAAGGATAAAAACTATGTAATCTATCGATTGGCAAGTGAACAGGTGTTAATGTTTGTATTTGCTTTAAGAGGGACTGCGGAGGACCGTATATCAGAAGTAAATATAGTAAGGGAAGCTCACATTCTTAGAGAAAACTCACTAAGTCCTATCTCGTTTGCGGAATTAGCTGAAAAAATGAATAGAAATGCTATCACCTTATTGGATGTAAGGCCAATGGAAGAATATAGGCATGATCATTTGCCTCATGCCTTATCAGTTCCGATTTCGGAATTGGAAGACCGCCTAGACTCATTGCCAAAGGACAAAGAAATTGTGGCATATTGCCGTGGACCATATTGTGTTTATGCGACTGAAGCGGTAGAGCTTTTAAAGGCAAAGGGTTTTCGTGCCACATTACTTGAGGCAGGAATAAATGAGTGGAAACAAATCCAGCATTAAAACGATTAGGAAAATTTTAAGAAAATGGGAAAAGAGAATCAAGGAAAAGGAGCCTGAATTTTTTCAGGCTTTCTTCATGGAGGTTAAATGGATGCAACCTAAAATCGGAATGAAGGAAAATATCATTCAATTCATCCTGTTGGTTGTGACGAACCTGTTTGTTGGTTCTATGGTCGGGATTGAGCGAATTGTTCTTCCCTTGCTGGGGGAGGAACAGTTCAGACTGGCATCTACCAGCGCCGCGTTATCATTCATTATCAGTTTTGGCTTTTCTAAAGCAATTGTAAACTATTTTGCAGGACAAATTGCGGACCGGCTTGGACGGAAGAAAGTTTTATTACTAGGTTGGTCTGTAGGTTTTTTCGTGCCAATCCTAATCATATTTGCACATGCATGGTGGGTCATCATTGCTGCGAATATCCTGCTCGGGATTAACCAGGGACTGGCATGGTCAATGACGGTGAATATGAAAATCGATATATCAAAGGCAAACCAGCGCGGTACCGCAGTAGGTTTGAACGAGTTTGCTGGCTATTCAGGTGTAGCGATCATGGCTGCTGTTTCGGGTTATATTGCTTCATCCTATTCACTAAGACCAGAGCCATTCTATATTGGAATCGGCATTGTCGTGGTCGGGATTCTGCTATCATTAATTGTTAAGGATACGGGAGAGCATGTAAAGCTTCAAATCAAGAATAGTGGAGCAGGAACTTCTGAACCGACCCGATCGGCAAAGGAAGTATTTGCTCTGACAACTTGGAAGGATAAAAGTCTATCAAGCATCAGCTTTGCGGGGTTATCCACGAATTTGAAGGATGGAATGGCTTGGGGTCTGTTTCCAATCTACTTCACTGCTGCTGGATTAACTGTCGGGCAAATCGGTACGATTGTAGCAGTATATCCGGCTGCCTGGGGCATTTTCCAGTTATTCACTGGTACATTGAGTGATAAGATTGGCAGAAAAATTCTGATTACCTATGGAATGTGGACACAAGCTGCCGCATTATGGTTCATTCTCGTTGTTGACCAATATTGGTTGTGGATAGCAGGAGCAATGCTACTGGGTCTTGGAACTGCAATGGTTTATCCAACACTGCAGGCTGCGATAAGCGACTTGGCTGGACCCGAATGGAGAGCTTCCTCAATGGGCGTCTATCGCTTCTGGCGTGATAGCGGTTATGCATTCGGTGCATTAATGGCAGGAATGATTGCAGATAGTTTAGGTGTCGATTGGGCAATTGGGTTAGTTGCATTCCTACCATTCCTATCGGGTATTCTTTCAAAAGTGAGGCTAAAAGAAACGATAAATAGTTGATTAGAAAGGAAAATGCTTTTGCAATATGTACTTTAGACCATCTTGGTCATTACTTAAAGTTACTTCATCGGCGATCTTTTTCACCTCGTCTGGAGCATTTCCCATTGCAACTCCTAAGCCTGCGTAGGTTAACATATCCATATCATTAAAGTTATCTCCGATTGCCATGATTTCCTGATTTGTTATGCCGAAATAGTTTTAATAATGTTCCGTCAATATCGCTAAAAATTGCTCTAAGTGCCATCGTATCATGTCTCCCTTTCTGGTTTTTCCATTCACTTTCATTATAAGCGTTTTATCGGGTAGTAGCTATTGATTTAGGATGACCTGCCTTATGGTGGTATTGACAAATGAAGGACTAAAGAGTTATTTTAATACAAGATAAAAATAGCTTAATCATTTTGAGCGGGGGAACCATTTTTTGGGGTGAATCTATTCATGTAGAAGGAGACTCTCAACTCCTAATCCGTCAGCTAACCTCGTAAGCGTTATTGAGAGTGGATGTATTGGAAGAGTACAGGCCATTCGTTTTTTTGGAATGGTCTTTTCATATGGGAATGAATTGATAAGGTTGATGGTACCAACCGAAGTGTTCCAGGTACAGGAAAATAACTTTATAAGGAGACAGTATCAATGGATCATTTCAAATCTTATTTAAGTTTTCAAAGGTTAATTAAAATAAATCCTGCCCAGACGCTTGCGCTTGGTTTCTTAGTCCTTATTTTTATCGGAACCATGCTGTTGATGTTGCCAGGAGCTACAAAGGATCGAAATTATTTATCGTTTATTGATGCTTTGTTTGAAGCTACCTCTGCAGTTTGCGTGACGGGATTGGTAGTTGTTGATACTCAGTCAACCTTTACCCTTTTTGGTCAAATTGTTCTGATGCTGCTCATTCAAATTGGCGGACTTGGATTTATGACTTTTGGAATCCTAATTGCACTTTTCCTTGGGAAAAATATTGGATTAAAAGGACGTATGATGATCCAAGAATCATTAAATCAAATTTCCTTAGAGGGTATGGTTAAACTCGTGAAGTTTGTTGTCGGCTTTACTTTTTTAATCGAAGCGACCGGTGCCGTAATTTTATCGATTCGCTGGGCACCTGACTTTGGTTTTCCAAACTCGATCTATTATGGAATTTTTCATTCTGTATCAGCCTTCAACAATGCTGGATTTGACATCATGGGAAATTTCAACAGTGTCACAAGTTATGTAGGGGATGCAACCGTCATCTTGACATTGAGTTCCCTGCTCATCGTTGGCGGGATTGGTTATACCGTGATTTTGGATTTGATAAAAAAGAAGTCCCTCCGGAAGTTAGCGTTGCATACAAAGATAGTCTTACTAATCACGTTCATCTTAAATATTACTGCCACGATTTTTATCTTGTTTTTAGAATATAACAATCCTGGTACATTAGGTGAGTTACCATTAAAGGAAAAAATTCTTGGCGCATATTTCCATGCTGTTGTCCCTCGTACTGCTGGGTTTAACTCACTGAATACAGCGGATATGACGTTAAGCTCCCAATTTTTAACTATGTTGTTAATGTTTATTGGGGGAGGTTCAGGCGGAACAGCAGGGGGGATAAAGGTTACTACCTTTGCAGTAATCATTTTGGCGGTAGGGACGATAATCAGAGGCAGAGATGATGTCGAAGTAATGGGAAGAAGAATACCAAAGGAATTAATCTTTAGAGCCTTTTCTATTACGATTTACTCCGCTTTTATTGTGCTGTTAATCTTATTTATTTTAACGATTACGGAAAAAGGCGTGCCATTAAACGTACTATTATTCGAGGTTATATCTGCTTTTGGAACGGTTGGTATGTCATTGGGGCTAACTCCTGACTTAAGCCCAACTGGAAAAGTACTGATTTCCTTAATGATGTTTATCGGAAGAGTAGGACCATTAACCCTCGCGTTTGCCTTAGCAAAGGCAAACAAAAAACAAGCAGTGAAACATGCCGAAGAAAGAATTATGATCGGATAAAAAGAAGTAGCGCCTGAATATGAAAGGCGCTGCTTCTTTGTGTTTATTTTGGTATCTTTCGTGCCCTTATGCGGATAGGTTCGCCTGCATAAGGGCATCTTTCGTCCGGAATGGTGCCCTTATGCGGAAGGATTCGCTTGGATAAGGGTATCTTTCAGCTGGAATGGTGCCCTTATGCGGATGGACTTGCCTGCGTAAGGGTATCTTTCATCCAGAAAGGTGCCCTTATGAGGAAGGATTCGCTTTAGTTCTTTTAGAATAATCTGGTGCCGGCGATTACTTAAAATGAAAGGGGGTTTTTGTATCTCACAAAATCCCCCATAATTGCGTTTTGTATTAAATACCAATATATGCTTTCTAGAAAAGATCCATTGATTTTATTCTTCTGATAAAGAAGATTGAGTTTGTATCTGCGATTGTACTTGACTAATTAATGTTTGTACTTGTGCAACATCATTTGATGCTTGTTTTAATGCTTCTGAAGTAAGTGTAGTGTTCGCAGCAGATTGTTCAATTGCAGAAGTGATCATATCTTTTACAATAGAAGTAATTGCCTCTGCTTGTTTCAATTTATTTGTATCAATTTGATTAGCCATGTTTATTTCCTCCTTTTTGTATTAAGTACAAAGTATAGAATCCTTCAAAAAAAAGATTTTACCCTCAATTTTTTTGAAATTTATAACTTACGGGTTTTCTAAGAGGGTAACTTTCGTCCGGAATGGTGCCCTTATGAGGATGGATTTGCCTACATAAGGGTATCTTTCGATTGCCAGGCTTCCACTCATCGCGTTCCTCCAGCAAACGCGCCAGCCAGCAGCCAGACGTGGCGTGATAGGCGGTGAGGCACTAAGAAGCGCCAGCCCCGCCTGCCATCGAATGTGGCGTAGAAGCGTTTGGCCGAGTTGCCCGGCGCTTTGCTGTCTATTCCACTACACCGGTCCGTAAAATTTCCAGGTCTACTTTTACATTTACCTTGCTTTCTGGGTACATTTTGTGCCATTTGGCTGAGGTTAGATTCGATCCTCTGACGCTCTTTCGATAGATTTCGCCAAAACCGAATGGGTCTGCCCCAGTTTGGCGTGCTTTTTCAATTAGTGCTTCCAAGTCTGAGGTTATTTTTTCGCAAAGCTTCGTTTCCAGTTTTTCTAGTTTTGCTGGGCTCTTTAAATCGTATGCCTGGTTGATTTCAAGCAGCCTTGTTTTTAACTTGACCTTCAATTCGAATTGTAGGTTATTTTTGTTAATCAGATCAATATCGCCATAGCTGGTGATGGTGTCGATTACCACTGTCAGCTTCTCGGGAGTCTCCTCAGAATCAGGTATGTCAAACTCCGATTTGTCGATCGAAAGTTCGATTGATCCAGCCTCAAAACGGTCATTAATCAGCTTGAGGTAAAAGGCCTCCTGGGTATTGATTTTGCCAACCATTTTGTCTTCCTTGATCAACGCCATGCCGGTAATAGTGATTTCCCCATTTCCTCCTTTTAAAGTTGGCATGACAGGATCAACACCAGGGGCATAAAAATCATGCATGACTTCCTGCATGGTTGACGAGGGGATTTTCTCGCCTTTAATATTTTGCTCCAGTTCCTTGTAAATAAACTGGCTCGTGTCAGAGATACCCTCGGTCTTTTGTGTGAGAAGTTCGTGGACGCTTCCTTCGACAACACCTAGATAGATAAGATCACTGATTGCAGGATCGCGTGACAGTGTGTCTGTAAGATTAATCAAACCTGCACGAACTACCTCTTCGCTAAACAGCGCTACCCGAAGCTGGCCTGACTGCAATTTTTTGGGGCTCTTTAAATCGGCCTTGCTTCTCGCTCCTTTGCTAGTATCTGCTGTTGCCGACAAGGCTATTGTTTGCTCTTTCGCCTCGGGATCGATTTGCAGCAGTACCATGGTAACGAGAATTTGTTTGTCTTCCGTCAAATCATAACCACGTGTTGTAATCAAGCCCATTCTCTCGAGCGTTCTCGAATCCGCACAGCCTGACAGGAGCACGACAAGGAGGACTAGGAAGAGTTTATTTATTTTTGGGGACATTGGCGCTTCCTCCTTTTTTTGAAAAAAATTTCTTTTTCATCACAACCGCAATAAATAGGAGGAAAGGGTATCCAAAAATCAAAAATAAAGCGCCCTTTGCAAAATAATCATCCAGCATATTGATTTGGATCCTATTAAGGGGATAGAGGAGAGTCAGGAATAAAAAGACGAGCAGCTTCCAACTGACCTTCTGTTCTTTTTTATTGAATATTCGCGATAATCCGCGGGTGGCGGCCCACAAATAGAGCATCAGATTAGGCAAAATCAATAGCATCCAAAAAGAGATGGCAACATACTCGAATCTTTCGATAAACGGAAAACGCACGATTTTAAAAAGAGACAGAGTGCCCCAAATCGTTCTTTCAAGCTGGTCGCCGCTGAAATAGGCGATTGAAATGACCATAATCGCAAGGTACAGAATGGTGGTGAAGCCGAGGCCAAATTGCATATATTTATGGACCTGATCCTTTTCTTTTAAAAACGGATAGAGGACATAGATGATTTCAAAGCCGACTACGGTAAAGGTCATCTGCTTCGCCCCCATTAAGATCTCAGGAATGCTCGCTTCAAAAACCGGCAATAAATAATCCCAGTTGGCGAACTGGAAGGGAAAAGCCATCAGGAGAATCAGCCAAAGGGCAAGGACAACACTAAAGAAGCTGACGCCGACAATAGTTCTTAGCCCGCCATTTAACCCGTAGTAAACTAGGGAAAGGAGCGAGAAAAAAAACAGCCAGCTCGGAACTTCAGGGAAGATCCATGCCTGAATGACTTCAATATAGTTTCGGGCGACCATGTGAAAGGCTGCGAGAAAATAACAGACAAAAAGGATATTCAACAGGTTCCCAAGCCATTTCCCAAACACATCGTATTGAATTCCGTAAAGGTCCGAATTTTTATAGGAATGTAAAGTTTTGACCATGATAAATCCGACAAGAGCGGCTGCGATTCCACTGAGTATGACGGAAATCCAGGCATCCTGCTTGGCTTCCATATAGATGATCCGCTGGAAACCTTGGATGCCAACTCCTACTTGCATCGAATGGATCACGAACATAAGCAGGATCGTATTGATCATATTTTGCGGTTTAGGCTCGATAAGGACTTTCATTTAAAACACCACGTCTTTATTGTTTGGTTTTTCGAGCTCTGTATTTCTTTCGGTCCAGCGGTCTTGTCTGTGCTGGCCGATAATTAGTCCAGCCGATTGGCAGGCGGATGATGCTATCTCGCCAATCGGCAAACCTTGGCGGATAAAACGGAGCCAAAAACGGGCTTCCCAGACTGGATTGGCGAATCAAGTGAATCAATAGGAAGCAGAAGCCGAACATTAGTCCATAAAAGCCCCAAAAACCAGCTAAGATAATTAATGGAAAGCGCAAGATCCGGATCACATTGCCCATCATATAGTTTGGTGAGGTAAAGGATGACAGGGCGCTAACATTGATGATAATGATCAGGATGTTGCTGGTGAATCCGGCATCGACGGCAGCTGTTCCTACAACGATACCGCCAACGATACCCATAGTCTGCCCGACTTTCGTTGGTAGCCGGGCTGCTGCTTCCCGCAGGAGTTCAATCATCGTTTCCAGCAATAGTGCCTCAATAATCGGCGGGAAAGGGACACGCGACCTGGACTCACCAAGCGGAACCAGCAAGGTCTGCGGAATGATTTCGTAATGGAAAGTCAAAGCCGCTACATAAATGGGGGTGAAAAAAACCGAGACAACCATGGAAAACATCCTGAGAAGGCGGAGAAAAGTAGCGATCTGCCACCGGACATTTTGATCCTCCATACTCTCAAAGAATTCCATGAAGGATTGTGGAGCCCCGATGACCTGGACACTGCCATCGACGAGCACCACTAGCTTCCCGTTCAATAGCCAAGAACAGGCGCGGTCCGGTCTTTCCGTCAGCAGCATTTGCGGGAAAATCCCCATCGAATTGTCTTCGATAAGCTGGCTCAGGTTGGAGCTGTCCATAACTGAATCGATCTCAATCCCCTGGATACGCTCACGCATCCGGTCCACCATTTCTTCATCGGCAATGTCTTTTAAATAAAGCAGTGCGACAGCTGAATTCGTTTGTTTTCCTACTGTAAAACTTTCATTGCATAAATTGGCATTGGTGAGAAACCGGCGGAGCAAGGAAATATTCGTCGCCAGGCTCTCATTGAAAGCAATTTGTGGTCCCATTACCTGGGATTCGGTTTCCGGTTTGGTCAATGAACGGTTTTCCTGGGTAGCTACCACTGCGCTGATGATGACAGGGTACCCAGCAGAATGCACCAATACAGCGCCTTTCAATATCGCATCGACACCATCTTCTATATACTTCTGTTTTGAAGTACTGGAAACGGTGATGCTTTTTAGAGCCTCATCCGGAGTAGCAGAAATTCCTCCCAAACGAGCCAAAATATCCTTATTCAGCATTTTCTTATCTGTCAAAGTGTCGAGAAAAACAAGCGTGAATCCATTGGCTAATTCCTTTGTCTTAAAATCCGCACCATCTTGGAGACGCTGTTTCATGATGGAGATGAACTCATCTTTAGATACTGGGATTAGCTCCTTGTCATCCGTCGTTTCTTTCTTTATTCTGTCAGGAGCCAGGCTTTGCTGTTTCTTGAAGAACATACAGAATTCCTCCGATGCAGTCATCTACCTAACAGGTTTTGCAATACAGGGAAAAATTATACTTCTGAAACAGTAGTGTATAAAAACAGAAAGCCGGCGTAATAAACGCCAGCTTTCTGTTAAATCAGGCCAAGAGAATCAAGAAATACAATGATGATCACGACTGGTACGATGAATCTCATGACCGTATACCAGAGATGGAAGAACCAGCTGCCTGCTTTGGAATGTTGCAGCAGCTCCTGCCGCAATACTTCTTTCTTGATTTTTAGCGGAACGAATATCGAAATCAGCAGGACGCCGAGCGGCATCAGGATATTGCTTACTAGAAAATCAGCTAAGTCAAAGATGTTTTTTCCAAACAAGGTTACCTCTGCAAGCGATCCAAACGACAGCGCAGATGGGATGCCAAGCAGGAAGATCAATCCGCCGGCAATCCAGGAAAATTTAGCTCGTTTCGTACGATCACCTTTCGCAAGCGTGGCAACGACAATTTCCAGCATCGAGAATGCCGAAGTCAAAGTTGCGAACAGGAAAAGGACCAAAAACAGCAGCAAGAACAGCTCGCCAAACACCATTTTTTCAAAAACGGCTGGGAGGACGACGAATAATAGTCCCGGCCCTTCAGTTGGTTCAAAACCAAGTGAGAATACAGCCGGAAAGATCGCCAATCCGGCAAGCAGTGCGATGAACAGGTTCATTCCGACGACCGATAAGGCAGGCTGGATGATGCTGCTTTTTTTCGGCAAGTAAGAGCTATAGGTTACCATCACTGAAACACCGATACTTAGAGAGAAAAACGACTGTCCCATCGCGAACAAAATGCTTTCGGAGGTGATACTTGCGAAATCGGGCGCCAGGAAAAACTTTACGCCAGCAAGCGCGTGATCAAGAGTTAAAGAACGGACGATGAGGATGAGGAAAAGCAGGAACAAAGCTGGCATGAGAAGTTTGCTCGCTTTTTCAATCCCAGACTGGACGCCTTTGGCGACGACGAGGATCGTGACAAGCAAGAACGTCGCCTGCGCAGCGAGGACGCTCGTCGAATCGCTGATCGTCGTCCCAAACAAAGCACCGTAATCAGCACCTTCCTGGACAATTCCGCCAGCAAGTCCTTTTATAAAATAAAGCGAGATCCAGCCGCCGACGACACTGTAAAAACTTAGCAACACGAAGCTCGTGACCACCCCTAAAATTCCGATGAAATACCAATTGCTTTTTGGAGCAATTTGTAAATAAGCACGAATGGCTTCCTTCCCAGTGCTGCGGCCAATCACAAATTCCGCCAGCAGCAGCGGCAGACCGATGAATAACGAAAATAAAAGGAATAAGAGGAAAAACGCTCCGCCGCCGCTGACTCCTGTCACATACGGAAGCTTCCAGATCGCCCCAATTCCTATTGCCGAACCTGCTGCGGCAAGGATAAAGCCTATTTTTGATGACCATTGCTCTTTCTCCATGTTGATTCTTCCTCTCTTTATGGCAAAATAAATAGCCACGCCGCTATCCATCTGGATAGGACGTGGCTGAACACGCGGTGCCACCCTATTAATTCGAAATTATAGTATGATAAGAATAGGCTGTCAAGCAGCTTTTTAGGGAGGAGGGGACAGCATATGCTGCTACTGATTAAGAATGGAGAGGTTTACGCTCCTGAGTATCTTGGCAAAAAAGATATTCTCGTAGTTGATCGGAAAATTGGCTTTATCGAGGAGGAAATGAAGATTCCCGATGAGTTTGTCGAAGTAAGGGTCATCGAGGCGGCTGGGAAAAAGATTGTTCCTGGCTTCATCGATTCCCATGTTCATCTGATTGGCGGCGGTGGCGAAGGTGGATTCCGCACTAGGACGCCTGAAATTCAGCTGACCGATGCGACAACTGCTGGCATCACTACGCTTGTCGGCGTTCTCGGTACAGATGGGACGACACGAACGATGCCGGGTCTCATCGCCAAGGCACGGGCGTTAGAGGAAGAGGGGATTACCACCTATGTGCAGACTGGCTCCTATCAGGTTCCAGTCAAAACGCTTACTGGCAAAATCGAGGACGACATCATTCTGATTGATAAAGTAATTGGAGCGGGCGAGATTGCGATTGCCGATCATCGTTCTTCTCAGCCGACGGTCGAGGAGTTGGCAAAGATTGCCTCGGCTGCGAGGATCGGCGGGATGCTGGCTGGAAAAAGCGGCATCGTCAATATTCATGTTGGCGATAGCCTAGACCATTTGAAGCGAATCGAGGAAGTGGTCGAGCATACCGATATCCCGATCCGGCAATTTTACCCGACCCACATCAACCGAAATCCGCACTTATTTGAAGCAGGTATCGACTATGCGAAAAAGGGCGGCTGGGTGGACTTCACTACCAGCTCCATCCCTAAGTTTTTGGAAGAGGGGGAGGTCAAATGCAGCGTCGCCTTGAAGCGGATGCTTGAAGCGGGTGTCGACATCAGCCAAATTACCTTCACATCCGATGGACAGGCAAGCCTGCCAGATTTTGATGAAAATGGAGAACTGATCGGTTTGCAAATTGGCAAAGTTTCCTCTTTGTATGAAGCGGTGAAGGAAGCGGTAGTGACAGAGGAGATTGCGCTGGAGGTTGCCATCCGCGTCATCACAGCGAACCCGGCAACGGTTTTAAAGCTCTCGCAAAAAGGCCGGATTGAAGTTGGACGAGACGCAGATCTGGTGCTGCTTGATCAAGACCTCGAGATTGATACCGTTATCGCAAAGGGGCAAGTAATGGTGGAAAATAAGCGTCCGTTAGTGAAAGGGACATTTGAATGAAAAGAAGAACCTTGATGGAAAAGTCAAGGTTCTTTTGGACGCGTAGCTTTTTTTAAAAGATAAGCAAGGGAAACATGTGCCCGTGAAAAAAGGAAGCAGTGGTTCACGGTCACATACAAGGGAAACATGTG
>NZ_JXIQ01000140.1 GCF_000934845.1 Mesobacillus subterraneus | reverse complement strand
TCTCCCACCTACTCATTGGGCTTTAGCCCTTCCCATTCCTTGAGAATGGGAGACTTCTTTCGGAAATCCGTTAAAATTAAATACTTTCGTCTCTTTGATCATCGTTTCATTCGGTGTTGCCATCGCACTTGGTATTCCATTGGGGGATATTGTCAAAACCATTGAAACTGGTTTAGGCGGAACCCTTGGTCACCTGGCATTAGTCTTCGGTCTTGGTGCAATGCTTGGCAAATTGATCGCGGATTCCGGCGGTGCCCAGCGAATCGCGATGACACTTGTGAATAAATTTGGTGAAAAGAACATTCAGTGGGCCGTCGTTGTGGCTTCCTTTATTATCGGTATTGCTCTATTCTTCGAAGTAGGTTTAGTATTATTGATTCCCATCATTTTTGCGATTTCAAGAGAATTAAAGGTTTCTATTTTGTATCTCGGTATTCCGATGACTGCTGCTTTATCTGTAACACACGGTTTTCTGCCTCCTCACCCTGGTCCAACCGTTATTGCTGGTGAGTTTGGCGCAAACATCGGCGAAGTATTGCTTTACGGTTTTATCATTGCGGTTCCAACGGTCATTCTAGCAGGACCTATTTTCACAAAAATCGCAAAGAAGCTTGTACCTGAATCATTCAACAAAACTGGTAGTATCGCATCTTTAGGAGAGCAAAAAACTTTTAAACTCGAAGAAACACCTGGCTTTGGCATCAGTGTTTTCACAGCATTACTGCCTGTTATTTTAATGTCAATCGCTACAATCCTTACCTTGCTTCAAAAAACAGTCGGATTCGAGGATAATAGTGTCCTAGCTACAATTCGGTTTATCGGTGACGCTGGTACTTCCATGACGTTATCCCTATTATTCGCCATTTATTCAATGGGAATCGCCCGTAACATTCCAATCAAGACGGTGATGGATTCCTGTACAACCGCAATTTCTCATATCGGCATGATGCTATTGATCATTGGCGGAGGCGGTGCCTTCAAACAAGTATTGATCGATGGCGGCGTCGGTGACTATGTAGCGGAACTTTTTAATGGTACTTCATTATCCCCAATCCTGCTTGCCTGGATTATTGCAGCTATCCTGCGCATTGCACTTGGTTCCGCAACAGTTGCACCTTTGACAACTGCTGGCCTCGTGACTCCAATGCTAGGCACAAGTGACGTGAACCTTGCACTCGTTGTACTTGCGACAGGAGCAGGAAGCTTGATCGCTTCCCACGTAAACGACGCAGGCTTCTGGATGTTCAAAGAATACTTCGGTCTTAGCATGAAAGAAACATTCGCAACTTGGACACTATTAGAATCCATTATTTCCATTGCTGGATTAGGATTTGTCCTTCTGCTTAGCATGTTTGTGTAAAAAAAATTGCGCCAGCCCTATAGAAGGGCTGGCCGTTTTGGTTTCGCGCTCGATTTTATCCGATAGTTGGTGCACGTTTGTTAAAATTTCAGCTCTCCAACTTTTTCATAGCTGCCGATTTTATGACTTGTGATTTTCTCAGCTGATAGAGCGTACAATGTATCCCCGATATAGAGCAGGCGCTGGATTTGGTGCTCCCAGTCTTCGTAGTTGGGCATATCGCCGGAAATATGGCTCACTTTGGATTCTAGCTTAAAACCGTTGACAGGATCGATATTATATACATAGGCTCCTTGATATTCAAAGAGTTGCTCATATTCGTTCTTGTCAGTTTTCCGGTAAACCGAGATTGGGAAGGCGAAAAGGCCCTTGTCTTTATTGAATAATAAGGCTTTATGGTCGTGGTTCAGCGATGAATACGTGCCTCGTCCCCCAATCACTTCCGTGAATTTCTCTTTCGGGTTGCTCATATCACTCACATCGAAAAGCGAAATCTTTACGCCGTCTGTGAGGATTCGCGGTTGCGTGGAGCCTTTTTCCGCAACGGCTTTCGTATCCTGCCCAAAACCGATGAGGTGGTTCTCATCGTATGGGTGCAGGTAGTTACTGAAGCCAGGAATCTTTAATTCACCCAGCACTTTCGGATTAGCCGGGTCGCTTGCGTCGAACACGAACAGCGGATCCGTTTCTTTAAAAGTCACCATATAAATACGGTCCCCCATGAACCTGGCTGAATAGATTCTTTCCCCACGTGCCAATTCTTCGATCTTCCCAGTCTCCTTCAAATTTTGATCGAGAATGTAGAGCTGGTTGGAAGATGGCCGCTTCTCATCCCATGCATACCCTTTCGTCGTAACGACTCGAAAATAACCATCATGTTCATCCATCGAAAATTGGTTCAGCACTGTTCCCGGTACGGTGGCGGAACTGTGGTATTTAACCTCCATGCCCTTAATCGCAAATTTATGAACATCGGTATCTGGCGCAAGGACACCGCGCTCGTTGAATTTCATATCACCATAATCCTCAACAGCGAGGTACAGGTTTTCCTTGGACATATAAAACTGGTTGCCGCTGCCAAGATAGGTTGTCATGGCAACTTCCGTTTTTGGCTGGTCGAGATCAAGTGCAGCAATCATCGTATAGTTTGGCTGACGTGATTCAGGGAAATAGTGAATATCGTCATACGTGACTGTATTTTCCTCTGATCCTAGCACGGTATCGGTGAATTTCGGCCTAATATCAATCCCCCGATTCTCCTTCAGCAGCCAGTAGTCCGGGTAATGCTGCGTGACGAGATAGACAAAGTTTTCCACTTTTCTTGCAGATACATAAGAACCTTCCACCTTAACTTCACGGACTTGTTTCGGATCAGCAGGATTTTTTACATCGTAAACAATGATTGCCGTTGTGTTCATCATCGGAGCAACCAGTGAATTCTTGGCGATATCTTCCTTTGACTTATGGATTTCCTCGTACTGATGTCCAATGACCACCAGCTGATTCCCCTGCAGGAACAGCTCGCTCGCTGAAAAATTTTGTTCATAACGAATCGTCGCTAATACTTTCATCTGAGCACCTGGTACCGCCTGGATAATCCGAACTTTATCATACTCTGCCTGAAAAATACTCTTACCATCAGTCTTAACGATGTCCGCTTCATCAACGCCCTGAACCTGGACATTCGTTTCGGATACCTCCCCGCTGCCTCCCGATTTATCGGCAGCTACTGATTCCTCTTTCGCATTATCTTCCCTTGATGTGAAGGAATCCTTCACACCTCCAAACCAGCCCCGTTCCTTTTTTTCCGCATCAAGGATCTTTTCAAAATAACTCGCCAGATTCTCTTGTGTGCCAACCGTCGGAAGTGTTTCTTTTACAACAAACTTCCACGTCTGGGCAGAATTCAGCTCCCTTCCCAGCGCAGATTTAATTCCCTTGTTAAAATGAACGGCATATTCCTTTGCTTTGGAGTCATAGCCATTTTCTGGAGGGTGAATGATAATCGATGTGCCGTCATCCCCAAACTCCAGTTTCGTGTCGAGCTTTTTCCCTTGATCATTTGTGACATAAATTAAATCCGAGTCAAGACTCTTTTCATCAAGCTTACTGGAAAATTGCAGCTGCCAGACTTTATTCGGCAACACCACATGCTCCTCATCCAAAGCATTCACGACTTTGAACTGGGACAATGAATAGAACATTACGAAAGCAAAGGAAACCAGCAATAAAATAGGGATAATCCACCATTTCTTCATCTTTTTTCAACCCCCTTGTAAAATTAGACGGGGAATGCTGGCTTGTGTTTCATGTTTTACCTTAAATTAATATTTTACAGCAGAAAAATTGCGAAAATGCGGATCGAATAACTTGATGGGCTAGGATTCTGTTTGACTATTCATTGTATAAAAGCATTCGTTTTGAATAATTTCACTTCTTCCCATTCTCAAAGATATTTTCTAGGTTAAAGCCGTCGGTTAGGTAGACTTGTAAGGGCGTCATGATGAGCTTCATCATATGCACGTTTTAGATTGCATGAATATTTTTGTGGCAAATATCCTTAAGTTACTCCCATATTTCCTTCTGTGCAAAAAGTCGTTTATGATGAAATCAACCAGAACGAATAGGAGAATAGTAATGGAGAAACAGCAAACAAGCTTAAAACCTTTTTTATCACTGATCTTATCAACAAATATTCCAAAGGCTGCTCTTTTTATGGGGATGGCGGCCAGTATCATCACGACTCTGGCAGGCCTGGTCGTACCGCTCCTAACGAAGAACCTTGTGGATGGTTTTTCTGTGGAAGCAATCAGCCTTCCGCTTGTCCTCGCTATTGGAGCTGCCTTTATCATTCAAGCCGTGATAAGCGGAGTTTCGATCTACTTGCTTAGTTACGTGGGGCAGAAAGTGGTGGCGCGCCTGCGTGAACGGATGTGGTCAAAGCTGATCCGAATGCCGATTCGTTATTTTGACAAGCAATCCAGCGGTGCAACGGTTAGCCGAATTGTGAATGACACCAGCATTGTCAAGGAGTTGATCACGAACCACTTCCCGAATTTCGCGACGGGTATCATCTCGATCATTGGTGCTGTCGTGATCTTGCTTGTGATGGATTGGAAAATGACTTTGCTGATGCTCACTTCTGTTCCGTTGACCCTTGCCATCATGATTCCGCTTGGCAGGAAAATGGCCAAAATCGCACGGGGACTGCAGGATGAGACCGCTGTTTTCACCGGTCACATCACCCAGACACTTGGGGAGATTCGGTTAATGAAGGCTTCGACCGCTGAAAAAATCGAAGAAAAGAACGGTGTTGACGGAATCGGTAAACTGTTCAACTACGGGTTGAAGGAAGCAAGGATTTTCGCTTTGATCGTGCCGATTATGCAGCTGATGATCATGGTTGTTATTGTCATCATCATCGCCTATGGCGGCATGCGCGTGGTGAACGGAACGATGTCGACTGGTGCGCTCATTGCCTTCCTGCTTTACTTGTTCCAGATTATCATGCCGATCACCTCGTTTGCGATGTTCTTCACCCAGCTGCAAAAAGCGAAAGGCGCAACTGAACGGATTATCGAGATTTTGGATCAGCCTCTTGAGGAAATTGCTGAAGGTGTTGAGCTGGACATCAGCAAAAAGCCGATTACGATTGAACAGGTTTCTTTTGCTTATAGTGAAGAGGAACCGGTCATCGAGAAAGTGTCGCTGGAAGCACAGCCTGGTCAGATGGTTGCCTTCGTGGGACCGAGTGGCGGCGGAAAAACAACGATGTTCGGCCTGATTGAACGGTTTTACGAGCCAACTAAAGGAGAAATCAGGATTGGTGAAACGAACATTCAGCAGCTTTCACTAAATTCATGGCGAAGCCAAATCGGCTATGTCTCACAGGAAAGTGCGATGATGGCTGGAACCATTCGTGAAAATCTGTATTACGGACTGGAAAATGGAAATCAAATTTCGGATGATCGTCTCTGGGAAGTGGCAAAAATGGCGTATGCCGACCAGTTCATCGCAGATTTTCCGAAAGGCCTTGATTCCGAAGTCGGCGAACGGGGCGTTAAGTTATCTGGCGGACAAAGGCAGCGGATTGCCATTGCCCGCGCCTTCCTCCGCAACCCGAAAATCCTGATGATGGACGAAGCGACCGCCAGCCTCGACAGCCAGTCTGAAGGTATCGTCCAGCAGGCACTCAGCCGGCTGATGGAAGGCCGAACAACATTCGTGATCGCCCATAGACTTTCCACCATCGTCCATGCCGACAAGATTGTTTTTATCGAAAAAGGACGAGTGACCGGAATTGGCACACATCAGGAATTGATCCAGTCGCATAACTTATACAGAGAATTTTCCGAGCAACAGCTGGCAAAGTAATTTGTTTTTAAAAAGCCGCTAGCATGAACAATTTAAAGGAGGTACGCCGCGATGGCTGACCTCCTTTTTTCCTATCGTTCTGCAACCTTCCCCGCAGCTTGGGAAGCTTTTCAATTTTCGATTGCATTGTCAAAGTGGTAGCCCTTTATTTCATTTTTTTAAAATCATCCCCCTGTCCTTTTCCCCTCCCCGCCTGTATATAGAAGGTGAAAGGAGGTGAAGCAAATGGCAATGGCAATGTTGAAGGATTCGAATATGAGGCTTGTGTTCGAGGCTGGTCTTGATGAGAAGGGCGAACCGATCTTCAAAGGAAAAACGTACCGCTATGTGACGAAGGAAGCAACTGCTGATCAAGTTCAGCAAGCTGCTTTGGCTCTTGGTGGCCTGAGCGCAAACTTGTTAAGCTCAGTGGAGCGTAACGACAGCTTCGATATCATCTAATCTGGCATTCTATCAATCTAATAGGAGGTGAAACATATGGCTAAAACTCTTGAGTTGCAATTCGCGACGGATCTTGGCAAATTCGCCAAGTTAACAGTCGATAACCCTGTAGAGCCGATCGATCCAGCTGCTGTCAAGCTGGCAATGGAGCAGATCATCGCTTCCAATGCATTCCGGCCAACCACCGGCGTCCTTGTTGCCGTTGACAGCGCACGTGTCGTCGAACGCAATGTAACCGACTATCAACTGATCTAATTAAAGCTTGAGCCGGTCTACTTTATGGGACCGGCTCTTGTCCTACTTAAACTTGAAAGGAGGAATCGCAAATGGAGCAGCTAATTCCATTCATTAGCGATGTGGGCTTCCCGATTGTTGTGACGCTGTATTTGCTTCATCGGATTGAAGCAAAGCTTGATTCCGTCGTCCAATCCATTCAAAGCCTGCCAGCGAAACTGCAGGAAAAGCCGGAACTTGAGCCGATTTACCCAGCCAAAGTCACCCAGAATTAAACGAATTCAACTTAAAAACGGCGTGCCAGCTGACAACAACTGGCACGCCGTTTTTATGCTATTCTATTGATAAAAAGAGAAAAACAAATAGACTGCGGCCGCCCACATAACCAATGCTGATATTTTATTCAGAATCAGCAGGATTTTTCCTGACTTATCCATTTTCCCAGCAATCCTTCCCATGAAAGAAAGGGCAAAAAACCAAATCCATGAAACAAAAATTGCTGTAGCCGCAAATAGGATTTTTTCTGCCCCATGGTATTGGATGGAGCTTGTACCAATTACCCCGACAGTGTCCATGATCGCATGCGGGTTCAGTAATGAAACAGAGGCTGCAAATAGGATTTGTTTTTTGATAGAAAATTCCGTTGTGAGAGAATTTTCTTCCTTGTTTGGAATGCTGTTCCAGGTTGTCCATCCCATATAGACTAAAAATAAGATTCCGCCACTGACCAGGATCACTTTAAACAAAAATGAGCCAAGAATCAGCAAGGATACTCCTAAAACAGATATCGAAATTAACAAGGTATCACATAAAGAAGCCGTGATAACAGCTGGCAGCACATTCCTATATCTAGATTGCAATGCCCCTTGATTAAAGATAAAAACATTTTGAACACCAAGTGGCAGAATCAAACCCAATGCAAGAATAAATCCATGAATAAATGCTTCTAACATCAAAAGCGCTCCCATTTGTTGCTTCTCGCAACGCATACTAAAGAAAAAGGAAGCACGGGATAAGCGCCCATGCTCCATAACGGCAGGAAATCATCCTAGACTATTATTCTGCTGCTGAAGAGGAATCCTTTAAAAGTACGTTGACACGGGCGATTCTTCGATCATCCATTTCATCGACCGTAAAAACAATGTCCTGGAATTTAACTTCCGGCTTTTCACCTTGATCAGGAATATATCCAAGCTGGCCGAGCACGAATCCGCTAAGTGTATCAAAATGCTCACTAGGAAGCTCTATTTTCAGAAGATTTTCCACTTCATACAGATGAAGGGTCCCGGCCATTGCATAGTGATTAGGGCCAAGCTGTTCCACTTCCGCACTATCTTGTTCCAGCTCATCGTATTCATCGGCAATATTGCCGACAATTTCCTCGATCAAATCTTCAATAGTTACAATTCCATCGGTACCACCGTATTCGTCAATGGCAACCGCCATATGGATATTGCTTTTTTGCATCACCTTGAATAACTGGTCGAGCCTCATGGAATCGAGCACAAAGCTCGGTTCACGAAGCATGCTTCTCAAGTCAAATTCTTTTTGATCCACACATTCAATAAACTGAATCAAGTCCTTTGTGTGAAGGATCCCAACGATATGATCGATGTCTCCTTCATAAACCGGCATTCTCGTGTACTGTTCCAGATTGACAAGCTGAACTGTCTCTTTCAGACTAGCTTCAATGGAAAGCGCGACAATATTGGTCCTGTGGGTCATAATGTCGGAGACCGTTTTATTATCGAATTCAAAGATATTGTTGATCATCATCTTTTCTGAATCCTGGATCGTCCCTTTTTCCATGCCAACATCGACCATCATCCGGATCTCTTCCTCGGTCACATTTTCTTCATCTGCATTCGGGTCAACCCCGAACAGCCTGACTATTCCGTTAGTGGACAGTGTCAAAAACTTGACGAAAGGGGATGAGATTTTAGATAAAACCGTCAAAGGGGCAGCGGCAAACATGGCAATCGGTTCAGCCTTCTGAAGTGCCAGCCGCTTTGGGACCAACTCACCCAAAACGAGGGTGAAATAGGAAAGCATCAGGGTGATGGTAATGACAGAAACCAATTCCAGCATACTTTGTGTAAGCGGAACACCCAGTTCCCCAAGGAAGCTAGCCATTCCACCGGCAAAGCTCTCAGCGGCGAACGCACTTGCCAGAAATCCTGCCAAGGTGATGCCAATCTGAATCGTTGCCAAAAAGCGGCTTGGTTCGGCGGTTAGATTATACAGCAGTTTCGCCTTTTTATCGCCGCTCTCTGCCATCACTTTGATTTTATTATCATTTAACGATATTAAGGCAATCTCTGATGCTGCAAAAAAGGCATTCAGGACAATCAGAATCAATAACACGATTATTTCAGTTCCCAAAAGGGCTCTACCTCCAAATTTATCTTTTACATGATTGTACCATAAATCATCCAGACCTGTATCAGTGGAAGCATTCTATGCTAGCCTTGGAACTTTTCCTGATATTCTGATTCTCGATGCCTATCATTTGGACCCTTTCCTTTCGCCAGGAACCAGCCAGCTGCAGCGATGCCAACTAGAACGGTATAGAAGAACAGCTTCCATTGTACCGAGTGGGCAAAGTCATATGGCAGAATCCCTATGTCTGGATGTCCCAGCGTCAAAACAGTCAATTTGACACCTACCCAGCCGACAATCGCAAACGCAGCAATTTCAAGACTCGGCCTTGACTGGAGCAATTTCACAAACAAGTTTGCTGCGAAACGCATGATTACCAGACCGATAATGCCGCCAGCAAAAACAACAAGGAATTTGCCGCCATCCATTCCGCCAATCGCTGGCAGGTTTGTGTTCGGAAGCGTCATTGCCAAGGCAACAGCCGCCAAAATCGAGTCCACCGCAAAAGCGATATCAGCCAGTTCAACCTTCCACACGGTTGCCCAAAATCCCGACTTCTTTGTTTCAGCTCGATCACCATCTGTCACTTTTTTAAAATAAAGCTTTCTGACAATATGATTGATTGCGATGAATAACAGGTAAATTGCTCCGATTGCCTGTACCTGCCAGACATCGACCAGAAAAGAAATAATAAATAAGGAAGCAAAGCGGAAAACAAATGCTCCTGCCAAACCATAGAAAAGAGCTTTCTTCCGCTCGTCTTCCGGAAGATGCTTGACCATGATCGCCAATACCAATGCATTATCCGCTGCCAGCAATCCTTCAAGAGCCACCAAAAGCAGCAATACCCAACCGTATTCAAATAAAATCGTCAGTTCCAATTCCGTTACCTCCTTCCGTTTTTAACACCTAAACGCCTAGCTTCAATCCGGTCCTCAATTTTCTCCAACTGCTTTTGATTTTCCAAAAGCTCAAGTCGATTGGCCTTCAGTAATTCCTCATAAGACACTTTTTTCTTTCTCACTTTCACCAGCTCCTTTTCGTTTTGTATTATTGAAAGCCCTGTTTGCCTTCATAGAAAAAGACCCTTACCAGACATGGCAAAGGTCTCTAAAAATCAAAAAGACCTTTACCAAAAAGGCAAAGGTCTTGCTAACAACGTCCACGCTGCCAACAAAGCCGGGAGATATACAACCTCCGGAATGACGACTCTGCTGTAAAAGCTACTCCCCTTTAGGAGAACTATTCAAATAATTATATCCAATATAAATCATGGACAGGGGTACTGTCAAGAGAAATTGTTTCGATTATTATTCACTACTCCATTCCTTCCCTTACAAAAACTTAAAACAAATTTACAATACTTTAAGAAAAAATGGAGGATTTACCATATAGAATTAGGATGAGGGGCATTTTGTTTTGTGTTTGGAGATTGGAAGCCTGGCTGTTTCAAACATTTCGCCATTTCCCCCATTTCGTATAACAGGAGGATTTTTTATGAGAGTCGCTATCTTTACAGATACCTTCTATCCCGATATCAATGGAGTTTCGATCACCCTTAAACACTTTACTCAATACATGGAGAGCAAGGGGATTGTTTATAAGATTTTTGCTCCGAAATCCCGATCTGGTGAATATATTTCAGAGCATATCCACCGCTTTAAGAGCTTTTCTCTTTTCCTCTATCCAGAGTTACGTTTTGCGTTTCCAAATGTGCGCAGCATCAAAGCTGAACTTGAAGCATTCGCTCCTGATCTCATTCACATTGCTACCCCATTCAATATGGGACTTTGCGGCCTCTATCTCTCGAAAAAACTGAATATCCCAGTCGTCGGTTCTTATCATACGAATTTTGACGACTACCTGAAGTTCTATAATCTTTCATTTTTGTCGCATTCCCTGTTGAAGTATATGAACTGGTTTCACAGGCCTTTTAAAAAAATCTTTGTTCCTTCACATGAAACGATTCGACAGCTGAAGCGCCGTGGCTTCCAAAATACCGTACTGGCCCCTGCTGGTGTCGATTGCGCTCTTTTTCATCCCGGATACGACCAAGAGTCCGTTAGGGAAAAATGCGGATTGTCCAGAAGATATACATTAAGTTTCGTCGGCAGGCTCGCTCCTGAAAAAGATCTTCGCACCTTAATGAAAATCGCCAGCAGCATTCCACCTGAACTCAATGACCAAATTGACTGGCTGATCGTCGGCGATGGCCCAATGCGGGAAGAGTTGGAGGAAAAAGCACCCGTAAACATGAACTTCACCGGATACCGTACCGGAACAGATCTGGCTGAAATCTACTCGATATCGGATCTATTCGTATTCCCATCATCGACCGAGACATTTGGCATGGTCGTACTAGAAGCCCTAGCTAGCGGAACACCAGCGGTTACCTCAAATGCGGGAGGAGTGAAGAACATCATCAAGCAAGGGAAAAACGGCTTCACCTGTGAACCTGGAGACGTAACAGCTTTTACGGAAGCGATTGTCCTCCTTTTAAAGAATTCCCGGCTCAGAAAAAAGTTCCGCGCAGAAGCAAGGCTGTACGCCCTGGGACAAAGCTGGGATACCATATTTGAGGAAATGCTTTGGCATTACCAAGATGTCACAACCGAAAAAGAAATCTCCCAACACGCTTAATAGAAACTTGGGTAATCTCGACCAGCGTAGCCCACCCAAAAGTGCTACTTCTCGTGGCTGGCAAGTCTAGCGCGTCAAGAGGGGTCGGGCCCGCAGAGCTGGGTCACTGAATAGGAACTAGTGGTTATTTTGACAACTTTGCATCTCGAGAGCCTTAACCTGTCAAGAAACCTTCGTTATTTGGCAGCTATCCTGCTTAAGAGCCCTAACCTGTCAAATAACGCCTACCCCGCCCGTAAACATGCGCATGTGTTGATACTAAATGAAGGTAGTGATGAGCGTGGATACTTTTTCTCATATTGTGATTGGCGCAGGTCTTGGCGCATTGGCGACTCTGGATCCTGCGGTATCTTCCAGTGAAACCCTGTCCCAGGCCGTCTTGATTGGTACGGTGCTTGGTTCGAATGCACCTGACTTCGATATCGTCTACCGGTTCAGGGGAAAAGGATGCTATTATCGGCACCATCGAGGAGAATCGCATTCCTTGCCCGCTCAACCTATCTGGGGCCTGGCCCTCTCTGCGGCCATTCTTCCCTTCTTTCCTGGGATTCCCTTCGTGAGCCTTTTCGTCTGGGTCTTGCTTGCTGTCGTCCTGCATGTGCTTTTGGATTTGCTCAACATGCATGGTACTCAGTTATTGCTCCCGTTCTCGAGAAGCTGGATCGCCTTTGACGCGATCCCTCTTGTTGACCCATTTATCCTTCTGACACATTTTATCGGGTTCGTGCTGATCTTCTGGTTTGGTTCCGGACCAATCTTCCTGATCATTTATGCCATCATTTTTGTATACCTTGCCATTCGTGTCTTTTCTTCCGTCCTGACACAGCGGCAATTAAAAAAACATTTTACTAATGCAGAAAGAATCAAGCTTATTCCGCATATTAGATGGTTCCGATGGGATGTCATCATCGAAACGGATGCAGACTTTCTCTTTGGAACGCATTCTTTTGACAGTATGGTTGTCGAGCACACTCTTTCCAAAAGAATCCATTACCCGGAGCTCATTCTTAGTAGCAGAGCTCACCAAAATGTGGCTGATTTTCTTTCTAGCACACACTTTGCGTACCCTTTTGCCGAAAAAAGAAACGCTGGATACTTTGTTTTCTGGAAAGACTTGCGATTCCGCTCGAAAAAATTTTTCCCTAATGCGGCCATTCTTTTTTTCACAGCGGATCAAAAACAACAAAGCAGCTATATTGGGATGATGAATTCCTTAAAGCAGTATAAAAATATCATCAAAAACCTGAAAAAGATGACATCCTAGATCCGTTTTTTTTCTTTACATTTATTTAACAACCACATAAGAATTCTTTAAGGTTGTTCCTGTAAGATTAGGATAAGAACTCATTTAGGAGGGATTGGATGAAGATTGCTGTTGCTGGGACTGGGTATGTTGGTTTGATCACAGGTGTTTGTCTGGCTGAGATGGGTCATGTAGTCGTTTGTACTGACATTCGAGAAGACAAGATTCAGATGCTTCAATCCGGGTGTTCTCCTGTTTATGAACCCGGGATTGCCCCTATGCTGAAAAAAAATCTGCAGGCTGGTCGTATCCGTTTCACTGCGGATCCAGAGATCGCCTATAATGATGCGGATTTGATATTCATCGCCGTTGGTACCCCTGAAAATCCAGATGGAACAGCCAATCTAGATCATGTCTATGAAGCGGCCTACACGATCGGGCTTTGCCTCAATCAGGACTCCGTTGTTTGCACCAAAAGCACAGTGCCTGTGGGCACGAATGAGCGAATCAGCGAAATTATCCACAGCGTCCAACATGATGGCATAAAGGTGCACCCAGTCTCTACCCCAGAATTCCTGCGGGAAGGCAATGGTATTTATGATTTTTTCCATGGCGATCGAATCATCATTGGCACGGAATCAGCTGAGGCAGCTAGGGTAGTGGAGCAAGTCTTCCTTCCTCTTAAAATCCCCATCATCAAAACAGATACAAGAAGTGCCGAGATGATTAAATATGCGTCCAATGCGTTTTTAGCCACGAAAATCAGCTTTATCAATGAAATTGCAGCCATTTGCGAAAAGGTCGGTGCGAATATCGAAGAAGTCGCTTATGGAATTGGCAAGGATGAACGAATTAACCCGCAATTTTTAAAAGCAGGCATTGGCTATGGCGGCTCTTGTTTTCCGAAGGACACGAAGGCATTGGTCCAAATCGCCGGAAATGTCCAACATCCATTCGAGCTGCTCGAATCCGTCATCAAGGTTAATAATCGCCAGCAGGCAATTGCAGTGAAGAAGGCGAAAGAACTACTCGGATCTCTATTGGGAAAAAGAGTGGCTGTTTTGGGCTTGGCATTCAAGCCTGATACGGACGATCTTCGTGAATCAGCTTCCTTGATCATTGTGAAGGCTTTGCTCGCTGAAGGAGCATCCGTCATTGGCTACGACCCGATCGCGACCGAAAACGCGAAAAAAATATTTGGTCAGACAATCGAGTTTTCAGACAATTTACAAACTGCCATATTACAAGCAGAACTAGCGATCATCGTTACCGAATGGGATCACATCAAGCATTTTCCATTAGAAAAGTATCCAACTCTGATGAAGAACCCAATCATCATCGATGGTCGGAATTGTTACTCACTGGCCGATGTTAGAAAGCACCCGATCACGTATATTTCTATTGGAAGAGCATCTATTCACCATGAAAATGCTCCATCTTCAAATCCATCCTGGGAAGGAAAAAATGATGAAACTATTATTAGCAATCTATGAAACCGATCGGAAAATTTTCCGTGGAATCAATCGTCATTACCAAATCAGACTATTAAATGCTTTTTTCCGGACTATTACCCATTTGGGCAGTGCCAGCTTCACGATTTCTATCATTCTCCTGATGATTTTGTTTGCAGAGGGCGAGCTGAGGCGAACGGCGATTGCCAGTGCGACGGCTTTGGCACTAAGCCACCTGCCTGTACATCTCATCAAAAAATGGTATCCGAGAAAGCGGCCTTATATCAGTCTGGAAAACAGCTTCTTTCCTAACAATCCGCTCGCGGACCATTCATTTCCATCCGGGCACACGACAGCGATCTTCTCCATCATCCTGCCTTTCGTCCTATTTATCCCAGCATTTGCTGTCGCATTGCTTTCTTTAGCAACCATAGTCGCACTTTCCCGAGTCTATCTAGGCCTGCACTATCCGACAGATATATTTGCGGGTTCGCTGCTTGGCTCAGCCGTTGGAATTTTCAGCTATTCGTTTATTCTATAAGAAAAGCGCAAGCGCCTTGGTCAGCCCCGACAAGCGCTGGAGGTCCGACCAGTGAAGTCGTTCTTTGAC
>NZ_JXIQ01000139.1 GCF_000934845.1 Mesobacillus subterraneus | reverse complement strand
TTCTAGGAGGCGACACTAGACAGGCGTCTCGAGGGGCTAGGCGCTGGAGCTGGACAATTCTCGAAGTAATTTTATTCTTTCTTAAGTATATTTAGTATATAAAAGAGTATCCGTGCTTTTTGTCGAATCATCGGTTATTTGCAAAATTGTTGGGGGAACGGGGGAATTGCTGTGGCTGTCATACCGGAAAACCAGGCACTGATTTTTAAAGAAGCTGGTGCAAAACTGAATACGATCCTAAAGCCAGAGGAGCAGGAGGATGTGCGCCTTGTGCAGAAAGGGCTGATGCTCTACCATCAAGGGGCGGTCCACCACTTAAAATACATGGTGAACTCGATCTGGGCAACGGTCCAGGACGTGACACCGGTTCGTGTGTTTCTAAATGTGGATGATCCGCAGGAAAGCAGCTGCACCTGTCCTTCTGGATCGTTTTGCCGCCATCGGCTCGCGGCTTTTTTCCAGGCTTACAGCGACGTCGCGAGCGTCTCCGATTGGGTGGCAAACTGGCGCCAGCCGGCGATCGAACAGATCAATGCCGAAAAATGGGGGCTGAAGCGCGCGAAAGATCTCGTGAAAAACAACCAGCATCCAGGGCTTGATTATGATCGCTGGGTTGATTTTTTCCAGGAAAATTTCGCGGAAATCGTCCTTGCCCAAGGGAAGCCGCACGCCCATTTTGTCTCCGGGTTGTTTCGCCCCTATGCCATGCGCATGGAGAATTATGCCCCGGTGGAGGCTGGCTGGAGACCTCTCTATCTGCTTGCAGCGACATTGCATTCCTTCCGTTTGCTCACCGATCTCGCTGTTGATGCGGGCCACGATCAGGAAGCGACGATAAAACGATATTACTGGCCGCTGTTTGAGGATTTGTACCATGATGCCGAGAAACTAATCGAACGAATCGCCAGCGGGACGATGCCGTTTTCTTTTGATGCTGTTCTCGAGCGTCTGAAGGACGATTCGGTCCACTTGACGGTGCCGGCGATTCCATTGAGCTATGAGCGCATTGATTTATACCGGCTGCTGTGGGATAAACTTTTTCGCGACAATGCCTGGCGCAAGGCGGAGTTAGCACGGCTGGAAGCGTTTGGCGATGGCAAGCGCGATGAAATCGAGGAAGTTGCCTTGATCCACCAGCTGCTATTATCCAAGCAGGACGGAGATGCCTTCAAGCGGTTCACTGTGCTTCCGGTCCGCTCCCTTCCCTATTCGTTTTACTGGCTGGATGGCTTCCATGCCCAGCGCGAGTGGAACCGAATGGCGCCGTTCATTGAATACCTCGTCCAGCAGCTGCGGAATTATTTACTGCACTTGGGCGATTATTATTCCTGTAAAAAATTCACGCAGTATGCGTTGAATCTGATTCGGACATTTACCCGCGAACTTGGCCGCGGCGAGCTGTATGACCGGGCGCTGGCTCAGTCGATGCCTTATAGCTTTTACCAATACGAACAAACCTTATTTGAAAAAAAACACTATCAGCAGTGGAGCGAATTGCAGTCCTATTTTGGCTTTGAAGATTATGGGATTTCCGGTGAACAGCTGAAGATTTTGCAAAAAGAAGCTCCAGAAGTGTTGCTTCCGCTCTACCACCAAATGGCCGCCGATTTAATCGAGATGAAAAACCGCACTAGCTACAAGCAGGCGGTACGAATCCTGAAAAAACTGCGGACTGTTTATAAAAAGCTGAAGCGGACACCGGAATGGGAAGCATTTTTCGCGAAGCTGCTCGTGAAGACGAAACGACTACGTGCCTTTCACGAGGAGTGTAAGCGGAGCAAGCTGATACAAGAATGACGGAAATAGTACGATAGCGGAACGGCAGGGGATGTTCCGGGAGGTGGAGTTTACGATGGAAATCAAGCAGATTCATATCGATGTGATCCCGATTGCAGACGGGCGTTATTTTTTAACTGGCGAGGATCTCAATGGCGTGGAGCTGGAGACATACAAATGGAAAAAGCTGCTGTTTTTCCGGCATAAGGAAAGTTACTACGGGACGATGCTGGACGAAGACAAATGGGGCGTTTCTCAAGGAGTGATCGTAAGCGCCTGGCAGCTGGTGACGCTGTTCGGCAAGGAGAGCTTCAACCGGCTTGTGGAGTGGGAGTGGGATGCCGCTGGCGATATTTGCCTGTCGACGGCCCATGCGATTTACGATGCGATCTTGGCGAAGGAATGGCATCCCGATTTCAGCGAGCTGGACGCCGAGAAGTTTCACTGGAAGCTGCCCGAGAGCGTGCTCGATGAGTTTCATCAGCCGTTCTGGGAAGAGCAGCTGGTGATCAACGATCGCCAGTTGCTCGTGCGCGAGTTCGTCGCCGAGCTGTTTCATCATGGGCTCGAGTCTTATTTTCATGAAAATGAAACGATGAAATACTTGCTTGGCGACAAGCTCGATGTGCTGCGGAACCAGCAGCTGACGGCAACGCAACTGGCAGCGTTTTTTACCGAGGACCGCTGGCTGGAGTGGATTGGCCTCAAGGAAAATCCGGCGCCGTTTGCGATCGGGCTGCGGCTCGAGGAGCCACCCGATGATTTTGGCGCTTGGAATCTTACATTATTTTTGCGCGGAAAAAACGAGCCGATGCTGATCGCAGCTGATGACTACGCAAGCTATCCTGCCGGCTGGGAAGCGTTTAGCGATCGCGTGGACGATGAAGAAAAGCGGCTGGCGGCCATTTTTCCACAGCTTGAAGTAGACGGCCGTTTGAAGTCGCTCCTTACCGAAGAAGAAGCGTGGATGTTTTTAACCGAAGCGAGCGAGACGCTGATTGCGCTCGGGATTGAAATTCTCCTCCCTTCCTGGTGGGAAGCGATCAAAAACGCGAACCTGAAGGTGAAGGCCCGGATGAAGGGCCAGACTGGCTACCGCCGTTCGTTTGTCGGCTTGAACGCGATGCTGGAGTATGACTGGCGTTTCTCGATGAACGGCGTCGACTTAAGCGAGGACGATTTTCAGCGGCTGGTGAATGAAAAGCGCCGGCTCGTCTATTTGAGAGGCCGCTGGATTAAGCTGGATCATGGGTTCATCCACCAGATTCAGGAAATGATGAAGAAGGCCGATAAAGAGGGCTTGCATATCCGCGATCTGCTGCAGCAGGAGCTGGCAGCGGAGGAGGAAGCGGACGAAGAGGTCGATGATCCGCGTGCGTTCGCGAAAATCCAGATCGAGCTGAACCGCCACTGGAAGCAGATGATCAAGCAGCTGTCGGAAACGAAGGAAATCCCGGATGTCCCGGTGCCTGCGGGCTTGCACGGCGAGCTGCGTCCGTACCAAAAGCTCGGAATGAACTGGCTGCTGTTCCTGCGGACATACGGATTTGGCGCCTTGCTCGCCGATGATATGGGACTCGGAAAAACGGTTCAGCTGATCTCCTATATTTTGGCGGTAAAGGAACAGGAAGCCGTCGGACATCCGTCGCTGATTATTTGTCCGACGTCGGTGCTTGGCAACTGGCAGAAGGAACTCGAACGCTTCGCACCTGATTTGCGCGTCCATTTGCATTACGGGCCGAACCGCCTGAAGGGGGCCCTTTTTACCGAAGAAGCAATGGCAGCGGATGTGGTGTTGACTTCCTTTGGCCTGACGCATCTGGACTTCGAAGTGCTCGAAAGCGTCGAATGGAGCGCGATCGCGATTGATGAGGCACAGAATATCAAAAACGCTGACACGAAGCAGTCGCGTGCCGTGCGGAAGCTGAAGGGCAGGCATCATATCGCCCTGACCGGCACGCCGATGGAAAACCGGCTGTCCGAGCTATGGTCGATCTTCGACTTTACGAATCGCGGCTACCTAGGCAGCGCTGGGCAATTTCAGAAAGAATTCATTTTGCCGATTGAAAAGGAAGAGCAAACCGAAAAAATCGCCAAGCTGCAGTCGTTGATCAAGCCGTTCCTTTTGCGGCGGACGAAGAAGGACGAAGAGGTGGCGCTCAATCTTCCTGATAAGGTAGAGCAGAAGGAATACTGCCCGCTGTCGGCTGAGCAGGCTTCCTTATACGAGCAGCTCGTCAAAGACACTTTTGCGAAAATCGAGACATTGTCTGGCTTCGAGCGCAAAGGGCTGATTTTACAAATGCTAAGCAGGCTAAAGCAGCTGTGCAACCACCCTGCCCTGTATTTGAAGGAAGAAAATCCGCAGCAGCTGATCGACCGGTCGGCGAAGATGGAGAAGATGATCGATCTCGTCAGCGCCGTCCTCGAACAGGAAGAAAGCTGCATCATTTTCACCCAGTATATTCACATGGGCGAGATGATCCAGGCCGCGTTGAAAAAGAAATTCTCCATCGACGTCCCGTTCCTGAACGGCAGCCTGCCGAAAGCAAAGCGGGATGAGCTAATCACGAAGTTCCAGGACCGCCAGTTCCCTGTGTTCCTGCTGTCGCTGAAAGCCGGCGGCACCGGACTCAATCTAACCGCAGCGAACCACGTCGTCCATTATGATCGCTGGTGGAACCCAGCCGTCGAAAACCAGGCAACCGACCGCGCCTACCGCATCGGCCAAAGCCGCTTCGTCCACGTGCACAAGCTAATCAGCACCGGCACACTCGAAGAAAAAATCGACGAAATGCTCGAAAAAAAGCAAACCCTAAACGACCAGATCATCCAAAGCGACAGCTGGATCACCGAACTCTCCACCGACGACTTGCAAGAATTGGTGTTTTTGTCATAGCATAAAAAAAACCGGCTATTGCTCTGCCGGCGTCTACTTTGAGGGGGATTGGAGATTCTGTTCTTGAATTTCTCTCTCGAAGATCCTTAGTGAAGTGTACCGAGGAAATTCTTCTTGTGTATTTTGTTCGTTCTGTTTTTGTCGGTCATTCTGGTTTGGGAGTTCTGGGTGATGGTTATGGTTGGTGTAATCTGGATGGGTAGTTCTGGATGTTGGTTCTAGGTGGATAAATCTAGATGGGTAGTTCTGGCGGATCATTCTGGATGTGCTTCTGGATGGATTCGTCTGGAGGGCACTTTTGGCGGTTTCTTTTTATGAAATCAACTGGATGTCCTCTTGGCGGATCATGTTCGATTTGGCCTTGGAATATTATTTTGGGACGTAATCTCTTCGGCTGGAGTTAGGACGCGGCGGCTCGGCAATGAAGGAGTAGACGCGATGGATTTGCTGCTCTTTGGAGGCGGCTTCGAGCTGGCGGACACGCCTTTTGAGTTCGTCGATCATCTCATTGTTTTTTCCAACCATTTTAATCAGGCTGACCAGCAGCCCTTCAATCGTGCCAGTTTCATTAGGCAAAGGGAAGCTCCTCTCTTTGCGCCACAGATTGGACGGGCTGCGCTGACTTTGAACTTAAAAATCTTACTCCATCGGCCACGACCTCGGTCACATAGACACGCTTCCCGTCCTGATTATCATACTGCCTTGTCTGGATGCGGCCAGTCACCCCAAGAATAGCGCCTTTTTTGCAGTAGTTTGTCGTGTTCTCGGCCGTCTTGCCCCAAAGAATACAATGGACGAAGTCTGCTTCGATTTCGCCGCTGGCATTTTTATAATGCCGGTTGACTGCGAGCGTAATATTCGACACCGCCTTGCCTTCAGCTGTGTATCTCAAGTCCGGGTCCCGCGTCAATCTGCCTACTAGCGTAACTTGATTAATCACCTTTTCATCTCCTTTCTTTGTTATAGCCTGATACTATTCCTTATTTAGCCGTGTGTAAAATGTCGAAAATAGTCCTTTCCTCTGAAAAACAAGCGGTAACTGCCTTGAATTTTATGGAATTTATCAGTTTTCCGTTTGCCTCGCCCTACGGAAAATTCATTTCCCTTTATTTCAAATTTTTCATTCGACAAATTCGTTTTCGAATTGCTCTGTGTTATAATTTGAACAAGTATTACGGGAGGTGGTTGACATGAAGACGTTCAAACTGATTTCTATGCAGCTGGCTGATGAGGATTCTTTAGTAGATATCGAAATGAAGGACGGCCTGATCATCAACAAAGAGGATGACAAAGGCACCTGGCTTGTTGAGGCTTTTACCGACCATAAGTATATCCCGTATTTTCAGGATGCACTCGACAAGGAAAAAGAAATCATCGTCCAAGTCGTCATCACCAAACAGGAAAACGACCCAGCCGCATTCCTGACAAAAGTGAGCAGTGTGAAACAGCTAAAGACCCATGCCAGCATCCTTTTATCAGGAAAGCTAACAAAACCAAAAAGCGATTACCCAGAAAAGCTGCTCGAATACCTGCTCGAAAAAGGATATACCGGCGAACAGCTGCTAGCAGAATTCAAAGAAAAAATCATTCAAAGACCAAAGATATTACAGTCGAAAGAATAAAACGGACAGGAATTCAATCCTGCCCGTTTTTTTGCTATTGGTCCGTATTGTTCTTATCATTTCGATCGATTTTGTCCTCTACAGCATCTTCACCAGGCGTATTGTTGTCCCTCATCAAATCGCCATCGTTGTTCGTGTTGACGTCTGGAGTGTCGGGCACATTCTGATCGTTCACGCCATTATCATTGACCCCGTTATTGTCGTTCATATTGCCATTATTGTTCGCAGGATTGTCGACGTTCCTATCCGGCGGAGGGTTTTGATCCCCATTAGTCGCGCATCCAGCAAGAAACATAGCCGAAAGCAAAGATCCGCCAATTAACAATAAAAGCTTTTTCTTCATCGGTAAAAGCCCCTTTCATAAGTAGGTATTTTTGAGACCTGTTGCACAAGTCTGCCGTTAGCTTGCCCACTTATAAAAAATTTATTTACTTCGGACAGCTTTTACGGAAAAAGGCAGGAACCTGTCCGAACTTGGGCTTACTTCGGACAGCTTTTACGGAAAAAGACGGATACCTGTCCGAACTTTGGTCTACTTCGGACTACTTTTACGGAAAAAGGGGGAAACCTCTCCAAACTTGAGCCTACTTCGGACTACTTTTACCGGAAAAGGCGCAATCCGGTCTGAACTTGGGCATACTTCGGACTACTTTTACGGAAAATGGCACAAACCGGTCCGAACTTGAGCTTACTTCGGACTACTTT
>NZ_JXIQ01000138.1 GCF_000934845.1 Mesobacillus subterraneus | reverse complement strand
CTCGAGGGGCTAGGCGCTGGAGCTGGACAATTTTCGAAATGAATTTTATACTTTCTTATTCTATAAAGAAAAGCGCTTATCAATAATGCCTCATTTTCCAGTTAATCATGGTCGCCATCCTCGATGACGTCTGCAAGCCTGTTGGTGAATTGTTCTGCAGCGTTCACTCCCATCCGCTTTAGCCTGAAGTTCATCGCCGCTACTTCAATAATGACAGCGAGGTTCCGCCCTGGACGGACCGGAATCGTAAGCTTGGTGATTTCCGTGTCGAGGACTCTCATTGTTTCTTCATCTAGTCCCAATCTGTCATATGATTTTTTCTGATCCCAGATTTCGAGGTCAATGTTCAGCGAAATCCGTTTGTGCGAGCGAACAGCTCCTGCACCGAACAGTGTCATCACATTGATGATGCCCACACCGCGGATTTCGAGCAGGTGTTCAATCAAATCAGGCGAGTTACCGACAAGCGTTCCGACATCTTCCTGACGGATCTCGACACAATCGTCGGCGACCAGGCGGTGTCCGCGCTTCACCAATTCTAACGCTGTTTCACTTTTACCGACACCGCTTTTCCCTGTAATTAAGACACCGATTCCATACAGATCGACCAGTACCCCATGGACGGCAGTAGTGGGAGCCAGCTTGCTCTCCAGGTAATTTGTCAGATGACTAGAAAGCCTTGTCGTTTTTTGTTTCGACCGCATCACCGGTACAGACTCGCGCTCTGACGCTTCGATCAGTTCTGCTGGAACCTCCATATCCCTTGTGACGATAATGCCAGGCGTAATATCGGTGCAAAGCTTCTCCATTCGCTCTGCTCTTTCGCGAGGGTTTAGTTTTTCAAAAAAGGTCAACTCTGTTTTACCAAGCAACTGCAGGCGCTCTGCAGGATAATATTCAAAGTAACCGGCAATCTCGAGTCCTGGCCTGGAGATATCAGTTGTCGTAATCGGACGGTTGATGCCCTCCTCTCCACTTAACAATTCCATGTCGAATTTCTCGACAATGTCTTTCGTCCGGACTTTTGGCAAAGAAAGTTCCTCCTTTATTAGGACATTTTTTTACAATAAGATCACAATACTTTCTATTTTAGCACTTTTTCATGAAGTTCCAAATATAAGTTGGATAATTTCCCTCAATTCTTCTGTTAACACAAAGTGGTCTAGACAACTGAAATGAAGTTTTTGTATAATGGAAGAAAAAGGACACAATGTTAGGGTGAAAAAGAATGAAAGATTTTTTGCTGGTTAATGCCAGAATATTGACAGAAGAGACGTAGATTAAAAAATATGTTGGAATTAACTGGGCTCAGTCTTTCAGATCCAGTAAAGCTTGCCAGCGAAAATCCAGCTAGACAGCTGAATATTTTTGATCGAAAAGGAAGTATTGCTTGCGGAAAAAGATGCCGATCTCGTTGTGCTTGACAACAACCATGATGTCATCAAACTTTTTGTCGCGGAGACTATCAGCTATACCCGATAAAACCGACCGCTATAAATTCGTTTGTATATGCAGCGGCTTTAACGATACAATAAAACCCAATCATGCCCCTTTAACAACACCGCTGCATTGTCGATGCAGCAAGAAATTTTAGCTTATTTCCACGGAAATAATCGAATGTCTTTGTCGAATATTTTCTTTGTTTCGATTTAAAAGGATGAGGAGTAGATACAATGCTGAAGAATTTTCAAATGGATGATGCTGCTAGAAATCAAATGATCGCAGAAATTAAAAGGTATTTCCATGAAGAACGCGGAGAGGAGCTTGGGGATTTAGCTGCGATGCTGATTCTTGATTTTTTTGCCAGCAAGCTTGCCCCCCACTTTTATAACAAAGCGATCCAGGATGGGCATGAGTTCATGTCCTTGCGTCTGGAAGATATTTTTGAGCTGAACAAATAATGGATGATAGTCTTCCAGATCCCACTATGTCCTTTTCTGACTTTTGGTCTTATATATACGGATGAGGAAATCTTTTATTTGAAAGGTGGGAGGATCTTGAAGATCATGCTTGATGCTGGCCATGGCTACAACACATCAGGAAAGCAAAGTCCAGATGGCTTGAGAGAATATGAGTTTAATCGTGCTGTGGCAAACTATGCTAAACTGCTGCTAGAAAACTACAAGAATGTCACCGTCTATTTTTCTCATTCCGATCAGCGGGATGTGCTATTGACAGCAAGAACGGACAAGGCAAACAGTCTGAATGTGGATGTATTTGTATCGATTCACTCCAATGCATTTGGCAGCGGTGCCTGGAATGATGTCGGCGGTTTGGAGACCTATGTCTATCTATCTAGACCGCCTGAAGCAATTCAGCTGGCGCAGAAAATTCAGCACAACCTTGTTCTTGCGACCGGCCTTGAAAATCGCGGGGTGAAAACTGCTGACTTCCACGTCTTGAGGGAAACAAAAATGGATGCCGTCCTAGTAGAATGCGGATTCATGACAAACCGGAGGGAAGCGGGGCTATTGCGCACTGAAACGTACCGAAAAGCGGTCGCAGAAGGGATTGTCCAAGCTCTGACAGAACAGTTCAAACTCCAGAGAAAGGACAATGCGCCTAAAGTATTTAAAGTCCAGGCAGGAGCGTTCGAAAGGGAACGGAATGCCAAACAACTTGCTGCACGTTTAAAGTCCGCAGGCTTTGATGCCTATATTGAGTAAGGCCGACACTATAAGTGCCGGCCTTTGCTTTCCCTTTTTTTATCCTATTCACGTAACACGGTGTTTTGAATGACCAAATTTGCCAAGGACATGATCACCGCTGTAAGCAGCGCCATGCCAAAGCCGGCGATTTCAAACGAACTCCCCATCAGGCTGTCCGTCAGCATCAATGTAACGGCGTTAATCACAAACAAGAACAGCCCGAGGCTAAGGACTGTGACAGGAAGCGTCAAAATAATCAAAATCGGTTTAACCAAAATATTTAAGATAGAAAGAACAAAGCTCGCACCTAAAGCAGCGCCAAATCCTGACAGGTAGATTTCCCTTTCAAAAAATCCGGCAAGCGCCATAAACAGCACGGCGTTAATGACAATCCCCAGCAGCCACCTCATTTCCCTACTCCTCCTATTGCTGTTGGATCAGCTTTTTCACCACAATCGAACCAGTTTTCGTGTCTGCATGTAGCCTGACAGCCTTTTGTCCATCGTCCGCGGGCTTGAAACGAAGATGTTTCTGGACCATATCGCTTTTCTCCTCGACGATCTGTATGCCATCAAGTTCGATGGCAAAGCTGCCAAGATTTGATTTCAGCTCGCCGCTTGCCGGTGTTTTCTCTGGCAGGTACACCTCGATACTTCCGGTGGTCGCCTTCATATCCACGTTTTCGCAATCTTGGTTCAAAACCGTGCATGTGACATTTCCATTAAACGACTGGAGATCCACATTGACAAAAACTCCATCTGCCTTGATTGCGCCATTGATCGTTTCTACCTCCAGTTCCTTGATCGTGCTCTGCTGGATATCGATTGGGCCACTCACTGTTTCTGTTTCTAGCTTGCCACACGCAAAGTTCTTTAATAGTACCTTGCCGTTTGCTGTTTTTGCCCGACAATCTTTTGCTGTTACGTTTTCAGCGTCGATCGATCCATTAAACAAGCGAATTCGGAATGAATCGTATTCTGCTTGTGGTACATGGATGACTGCATCCACCTTCATCCATTTTTGTTGAACGGAAAACCGCAGCTTTTGATTTTCAATGGTAAACACCGTGTCCTCTAAAAACTTCTTGCGTGCTTCATCCTGACTTTCGACCCGGTACACCTTCGCACTGCATTCGACACGCACATCTTTCTGATCCCATGGCACTACTTTCACTGAACCATTTGCCAGATCAATGTCCACCTGATTCAAAGAAGGATTTTCCTGCAAGAAAATATGCGAGACTTCAACAGAGTGGCCAAAGTTCAGATCCAAATCGAAATCCTTGATTTTTTTGAAGGCAGAATCAACAAATTCAAGCACCTTATCTTTTACTGTATGGAAGTGATACGTGTTGTAATCTTCTTTTTTAAATTCTTCTTTTTTAGCTTCATCAAAGCTCACATTCGTAGAAAGCGCAGTTGATTTATTCTGATCCAGCTGCTCAATCAGAAACAAAGCTTCCTCCACCGACAACTTTCCTTCTTCAACAAGCTTCAAGATGCGTTTTCTTTCGTCTTTCATCGTCCATCCTCCTCTATTTGTGTTACGTTTTTATCCCTTTGATATTTAATGCAGCATCAGACGCGTTCTTTACATTACCCTTAATGTGACCAGAAGGAACATTGCCCTAATTCTCTCCTCAGCAATTAATACGCTTAGGAATCCCGGAAGTTTCATTTCGTATAAAAAAAATCTTGAATAACTTTAAAATAAGTTTCTGGTATAGGATACAACCGGACGTATTCGCACCAAATATCATTAACAATTGTCCGGCATCTTAATTATATCATTGCAGGAATAAAATGCCAAAATAAAAACCGGGCAAATTACGCCCGGTCCTTTATAGGTTTGGCTAATAATCAGTGCTCTTGATTTCCACTCCAGACACTCGCTTTCCCCGGGGCGACAGGTGAGCCTCCTCCTCGCTTCGCTCGTGCGGGGTCACACCTTGATCGCTTATCCGGCAGGAGTCGATTTTCTTCCGTTTCAATCAACAGTTGCAAAAAATAGTTTTTGCCTTTAAATAAACCCGAAAGTTTTTGAACAATCCTCTTATTTGTGAACTACTCCCACCACTTACCACCCTTACAGGTCGCTTGAAGTGGGGGCTTCTCGACTTATCG
>NZ_JXIQ01000137.1 GCF_000934845.1 Mesobacillus subterraneus | reverse complement strand
TCAAAGAACGACTTCACTGGTCGGCCCTCCAGCGCTTGTCGGGGCTGACCAAGGCGCTTGCGCTTTTCTTATGAAATGGTTGATATAAGAGGGAAAGAATATTATGATTATCACAGAAACGCAAACGTTTATGTATAGGGTTTTAAATATACAATAAAGAAGATTACCTGCAATACAGCCTCACAATAATTAAGGAGTGACTTGTGTGGAAAAACAATGGTGGAAGGAATCAGTTATATACCAAATATATCCCCGGAGTTTCAAGGATTCCAACGGTGATGGCATTGGTGATATTCCTGGCATTATTTCTAAGCTTGATTATTTAAAAGAATTAGGGATAGACGTAGTATGGCTTTCTCCTGTCTACCAATCTCCGAATGATGATAATGGATATGATATCAGTGATTACCGAAACATTATGGATGATTTTGGAACAATGGAGGATTGGGAGCTTCTATTAAAAGAGATGCATGGAAGAGGACTTAAGTTGATCATGGACCTGGTTGTAAACCATAGTTCTGATGAGCATCAATGGTTTATGGAATCAAAAAAGTCGAAGGATAATCCTTATCGAGATTATTATATTTGGAGACCAGGGAAAGAAGGAAAAGAACCAAATAATTGGCAATCCACTTTCAGCGGCTCTGCATGGCAGTACGATGAAACTACGGAAGAGTATTACCTACATATCTTCAGTAAGAAACAGCCTGATTTAAATTGGGAAAACCCAAAACTTCGCCAAGAAGTGTATGACATGATGAAATTCTGGCTGGAGAAAGGGATCGACGGCTTCCGAATGGATGTGATCAATTTCATTTCTAAAGTAGATGGACTTCCTGATGCTCCAAATCCTGACGAAAAAAAATATGTTTCTGGCAGCAGATTTTTCATGAATGGACCGAGAATTCATGACTACCTCCAGGAAATGCATAAAGAAGCACTTGCTGAATATAATGTAATGACTGTCGGCGAGATGCCAGGTGTCAATGTGGAACAAGCCAAGCTTTACACGGATGAGACCCGGGACGAAGTCAATATGGTCTTTCAATTTGAGCATGTTGACCTCGATTCAGGACCAGGTGGAAAGTGGGACCTTAAACCACTAAAGCTGACAGACTTAAAGCAAAACTTTACTAAATGGCAAACAGGCCTTCAGGAAATCGGATGGAACAGCCTCTACCTGAATAATCATGACCAGCCGCGCATGGTTTCAAGATTTGGTAATGACAAACAATATCGTGTGGAATCCGCGAAGATGCTTGCCACCTTCCTCCATATGCTAAAAGGAACCCCTTATATTTATCAAGGGGAGGAAATTGGGATGACCAATGTCCGCTTTGATTCGATCGAGGATTATAAGGATATTGAGACCTTGAATATGTACGATGAAAAAGTCAATCAGAATGGAGAAGATCCTAAAAAAGTAATGGAATCCATTTACGTAAAAGGGCGCGACAATGCGCGTACACCTTTTCAATGGGATGATAGCGAGCACGGTGGTTTTACTACTGGTACTCCTTGGATTCAAGTGAATTCAAATTATCCAGAGATTAATGCTAGTCAGGCAGTTTTGGATGAGGGTTCTATTTTTCATTATTATCGAAAGTTAATCAAATTAAGGAAAGAGCAGCCGATTATTGTTCATGGCCGCTATGATATTCTGCTTCCAGAAGATGAAAACATCTATGTTTATACTAGAACATTGGATGCACAAAAGCTTCTTGTTATCTTAAATTTTACCGAAGATGAGCAAAGCTTCCCTGTGCCACCAGATCTTCATGAAATGAAAAGCAAAGTTTTGATATCAAATTATGAACCAGCACAAGAATACTCGTCAACCATCCAATTGAGACCATATGAAGCGATTGTATATCTTTTGGATATGAGGTAATATAGTGAAACTATCTATTCAGCAAATAAAAAGATCATTAACTAGGTAGGCTTTCGAGTTGAAATGCTGAAGCCTACAATGTTCTGAGAGTGGTGACAATGAATGCGGTTTACAAAAATGATTCCCAATATGTTTACGCTTGGGAATCTGTATAGTGGTTTTCTTTCGATTGGATTTGCGGCTAATGGCCAATTTAATAATGCAGCTATTTTAATATTGATCGGCATGATGCTCGATAGTATGGACGGAAGACTTGCACGAATGCTCAAGGTGGACAGCCAGCTCGGCAAAGAGCTCGATTCTCTCGCAGACATTGTTACCTTCGGGGTAGCACCGTCATTCCTTGTCTATTATACTTATTTCTATCAATTCGGCATATTGGGGATGATGGTTGCCGGTCTATTTCCGCTTTTCGGTGCTTTCCGCTTGGCAAGGTTCAATATTAGCACGGATAAATCCTCACTTAATTACTTTATTGGCGTTCCAATCACTGCTGCAGGCGGAATCATGGCAATCCTAACATTATTCGGGAACTTGATTCCCAATATTGTAACGACGTTTGTCTTCACTGCTCTTAGCTTCCTCATGGTCAGCAGGGTGAGGATTCCAAGCTTTAAAGAAGTGCCTCTTCCAAAGTATGGAACCATTGTAACCATTTTTCTCGGGTCATTGCTGTTTGTCATCTGGAAAGGAACTTATGATCAATTTCCATATCTCATTTATATCGCCACCCCATTATATATAGCGTATCTTGCATACCGATTTGTAAAAGGGAAAAATAAGAACCATATAGAATAGAACAGGAAAAAGCCTTCGCTAGTTGGAAGGCTTTTTCCTGTTCATTAGTCTCTTGATGAATGGTTAAATGCACGGGATACATCTTCTTTTAAATCCCCGGCAGTTTCTTTTAATTTGCCTTTCCCTTTATCAAGACGGCCTTCTGATTCCATGGATTCATTATTGGTCAGTTTGCCAAATTGCTTTTTCGCTTCCCCCTTTACCTGATCGAAAGCACCTTTTGATTGATCATTATTCATGATTTTGGCCTCCTTTCATGTTGTCTATTCTTTTATACCCGTTTAAAGGGAGGACAAACTCACCAGGCAATTACTTAATACAGAATCTTTGAATTATTGAGTTTGGTTCAGATCCGGAAATTTGACTGGTGTATTTAAAGACAGATGGTCCTTATAGGAGCGGTAAGCAATAACACTGTGATAGTTTGAATGAACATCCAGCTGTAATATTTTAGAACCATTTGTTTCTAGGTAGTATTTCATTTGTCCTTGTACAAGCTCATAGAATGATAACGTAACCCCCAAATAGTTCTTCCTTGTCACTTTATTGTCAGGATGTTCCATCACGTATTGTGCAATCTGCTCTACAGAAGCTGATGGCGTAGAAGTAATGGAATAGAAGGCTGTCTTTGCCTGGCCATACGCTTGATTCAAAGTCTCTTTTGCTTTTTCAAAAAAACGGTTCATGTTTACACCTCCAACTATTCCTTACTATACCCTTTTGTTTGAAAGAGAATCCATGAAAATCTACCAATCATTTGCTGAATCTATTTCCAAATCTTCCACCAATTTCGCTTTGCCTGTTTGGAAACGGCAGTTTCCCTGAAGTTATCTACCATATCCTTGAACATTTCCTCGCGTCGTCTGATTTCTCGTGTTAATTCTTCTCGTTCATTTTGAAGGGTATGAACAAAATATTCACGCTCTTGACTAATAACTTGATTCAGATTCGTCAACTCCTGATTTGTCGTTTCCCGACTGTTGGAAACATAATCAGCAAGTATCTTAAATTCCTCGGAAACCGTTTCAGTTGTTTCATCCAAACGTTTCGCTAGAATGGATAAATCCCTATTTGTTCCAGAGGAAAGCTGATCTACCTTACTCGTCAACTTTATAATTTTCTCATTCGCTCCCTTATACGTTTTAGTCATATTGGAATTTTCTTTGGAATTCCTGTTCACTATTTCTGAAAGCTCCATAATATGCTCATTGGTTCGTTCGCCAGTCTTATAAATGGAGTCCGACAGCGATTTTACTGTTGTGAGAGATCCTTTGGAGATTTCCTTTTTCACCTCTTCCAGAACTTCTTTTCTAATGCTATTTCTGATTTCTGCTTTGACTTCGTCGATTAAGATATCTTTATATTGATCCATAGCCTTCAGGAAGGCTTCATATTCATTTTGACTGTCTGCGAGGGAGGTCCCAGACGATTCAGATGGAAGGGAAAGGCTGGTGTTGGTGGGATTGTATTCCTCGTCAGCAGCCTGGTTTGATTTCATATGATGCTGCAATAGGTCTTTAATCATATCTTTGCTGAGGTTTTTATCCCTCATCTGTTTAATTTTCACCAGCTGATCTATTTCAAAATCCGTATAAAATCTTGCTCCCTGCTTTGTTCTCGGTACTACAAGCAGTCCAGACAGGTCCTTTTCCCACTGTCTGATGGTACCAGTCGGAACATTAATTTTCTTGGAGACTTCTTTAATGGTATATGCTTTTATGAATGGAGCATCAATCATCACGCACATTCCTTTCTGTTTTGTTTTATAAAAAAACGAATTCATACATATAATTCAGCATACAGATTCCTATTTTCCTGCCTGATGACAAAAGCTATCAAAACTAGTGGCATTTCAGCATAATTTCCTGAACAGGTACAAAGTTCGCCATTGCTTTTTTAGAAAAATTTTGGTTTGTGCTGATGATTTTCTGAATTTGATTTACAATACTTATGTAAGCTCACAATTCAGGAAAGGAATCTGATGTTACCTCGATACTTAATTTAAAATTGAAGCATTTTTTGGAGGGGTAGGAAATGAGTCAAGTAAAAGTCCGGATAGAAAAAGATTTCCTGGGAACAAAGGAAGTATTAGCGGAGGCGTATTATGGCATCCAGACATTAAGGGCAGTTGAAAATTTTCCGATTACCGGGTATAGGATACATAGTGAATTAATAAAAGCGATGGCAATGGTAAAAAAAGCAGCGGCGTTAGCCAATATGGAAACAGGCAGGCTGTATGGAGGATTAGGTGAGGTAATCATAAAAGCCGCCGATGAAATCATCCAGGGTCAATGGCATGACCAGTTCATCGTTGATCCAATTCAGGGGGGAGCAGGAACTTCTATCAATATGAATACGAATGAAGTCATCGCAAATCGAGCCCTGGAATTGCTGGGCGAGAAAAAAGGAGACTATTTTACCCTGAGTCCGAACTCTCATGTTAACATGGCGCAATCCACAAATGATGCATTTCCTACGGCTATTCATTTATCTGTTTTGTCCCTGTTGGACAAGCTTTTGGAAACGATGATCATCATGCGCGAAGTTTTTTCGCAGAAATCAAGGGAATTTGATGGAATAATCAAGATGGGAAGGACCCATCTGCAGGATGCTGTACCAATTCGTCTCGGTCAGGAATTCGAAGCTTATACCCGAGTTGTGGAAAGGGATATTGAAAGAATCAAACATACCCGCGGTCACCTATTCGAGGTAAACATGGGTGCGACAGCGGTTGGAACAGGCCTTAATGCCAATCCGAATTATATCAAAAATGTTGTCCGCCACCTCTCTGCAATCAGCGGCTATCCATTGAAAAGTGCAGATCACCTCGTCGATGCCACTCAGAATACAGATGCATATACTACGGTATCGGCGGCATTGAAGGTATGTATGATGAATATGTCGAAAATTGCCAATGATTTACGATTGATGGCTTCCGGACCTAGGGTTGGTTTTAATGAAATTTCCTTGCCCTCCAGGCAGCCGGGTTCTTCTATCATGCCGGGTAAAGTGAACCCGGTCATCCCAGAAGTCATTAATCAAGTCGCATTCCAGGTTATTGGGAATGACCATACCATCTGCCTAGCTTCAGAAGCAGGCCAGCTTGAACTGAATGTCATGGAACCGGTTCTCGTTTTCAATCTCATTCAATCGATCAGCATCATGAACAACGGTTTTAAGGTATTTACAGACCATTGCCTTGTCGGAATCGAAGCAAATAAGGAAAAACTGGAAAAGGATGTAGAAAGAAGCGTAGGGATAATCACTGCTGTTAATCCCCATCTCGGGTATGAAGCAGTTTCACGAATCGCCAGGGAAGCCATCCTCACCGGAAAATCGGTAAGAGAGCTATGCCTGGCATACGATGTTTTGACAGAGGAAGAACTCGATCTTATTCTTAATCCATATGAAATGACCAATCCTGGCATAGCTGGAGAAGAGCTGCTGAATAAAGATTGATTTTTAATAAGCCGTTGGTATGTTTCCAACGGCTTGGTTTGTCTATGCTCCTATACTCTTTGCTTCAACATTTTTTTTCATATTGATTGCTAATGCAATTGTACCAAGGAAAAAGGTTGCTATGCCAGCACCTATTAGTACCCCTGAAACACCAATCCATTTAGCAAGCATTGCACCTGCAGCAGGAGCGACGAGCATGGAGAATGTTTGCAGGGAAGCTGCTGCAGAAGAAACCCTGCCCATGATATTCTTTGGCGTTTCTGATTGCAGGACATATCCAAATGGAACACCTTCTGCAGAAGCCAGGATTCCAAGCAGAAATACACCAGCAATCCATAAAATCTTCGGAAGTTCGAAAACACCGTACACACTTACTCCAATAAGGAGGATGAGAAGGCCACTTATCACAGAAGCTAAAGCCATCAGCTGGATGGGCTGTTTTTTCCAGCTTGTAAATCGGCCAAGGAGAAGGGCGCCCACTACACTTCCGAAACCAACAGAACTGATCAGCAAGCCGAATTCCTCACCAGCAAAACCAAGATTTTGTGCGACAAAAACAAACAAACCATCATAGAGAAAAATAAGAAAGAAACCAAGGGAGGAGAGGGTGATTGCTGCCTTTAAAATCCTTGCAGAGAAGATGTGACTGATGCCTTCTTTGAAATCTTCCAAATAAGATTTTTCTTGTTTTTTTTCGGAAGGTTCTGTTTCGATTTTTGGCATGGCCATCAATATAAGAACGGCAATCAGAAAGCCTGCCGCTTCAAAGATAAAGGGGCTTCTGACCCCGAAAAGCGCGATCAATCCACCACCCATGGCTGGGCCGATAATTTTCATCGTATTGACTGAAAGCTGGCTTAAAGTCACAGCTTCGGACAGTTCATCATCAGTGACTGTATGCCTGATCGCACTCTGTCTCGCAGGATCATAGAGTGCTGCGACCGTGGCCTTAAGAAATACAAACAACAGCATTACATAAAGATTTGGCGCGAAAAACATACCAGCAACAAACAAGCTTCTAAATAATAAGCAGGTGATCATCAATGTCTTCTGAGGAAGTCTGTCAACAAAAACACTAGCTAGAGGACCGATAACCACCCAGGGAATTCCCGTGATGATGATTACTGAAGCGATTGCTGCTTCTCCAAGTTCCCAATGATAGGCAATGATCACTTGGACCGCAATAAAATCAAGCCAGTTTCCTAAATCAGAAAACACCTGTGCCCCAAAAAGTGAACGATATGCTTTGTTCTTCAGAGGTTTAAAGATACCAGTCTCCATATTCCAGCCTCCTAACTGTCGCTTTTAAGTGCGGCTTTTCTACGTGCCATTTGTTTCTCTCCAAGCTTCTTCGGATCCTGGCCTTCAGGAAGCTCATTATGCTCCAGGAGGAAGAGGGATTCTTTTATCCAAGTAAGCTCAGCCTCTAGTTTTAACTCGGCAAACCTCATTGCAAGCATTCCGACACTATTAATATACGATGTGTTGTTTTGCTTCCATTCATTAACGAAATTCAGGATCTCCTGTGACTCCTTTGCCCTGTCTTTCAGATGTTCAGCCAAGATTTTGACATCCATTTCATTGTGCCAGGCAGCCATCTTCATGAATAACTCATCCCTTATTGCAGGAGGTTCAGGCTTTCTGGCAAGCCAGCCTTCCAATTCAACCCAGCCTTTGCCAGTAAGTTCATATAGCTTTTTCTTTCGCCCTCCTGTCTCTAATTCGATCGTGGTGATGAATCCCTCTTTTTCAAGCTTTTTTAGTTTAGGATAAAGACTGCCGTAACTTATGCCCCAGAATAGACCTGCTGCTTTATGCTCAAATTCAGACTTGATGTCATAACCGGTACTTGGACGGAAGCTGATGACTGCAAGGATGGAATGTTCAATGGACATGTTCCACGCTCCTTTATTATTAAATGTATCAATATGATATATCAATATGATATGTTTAATTATAAAAAATGTCAAAAAATAAGGAATCACTGTTTTTTTGTTGGATAAAGGGGAATTAATCGATTAAAAGAATGTTCAATGAATGCATCTAAAGAACAGGAGGAATGAAATTGGCATTTCGTAAACCACAGGAAATTGCACAAGTGACTATTGACTCTGGCATATTTAAGGCTGCAATGCCGGTAAAGAACATGCTTGCATTAGGATTTCTCGGAGGAGCGTTTATCGCAATTGGCTATCTTTTGGACATCAGGGTGATTGCGAACCTTCCGCATGAATGGGGGTCATTCGGTACATTTCTAGGTGCTTCGGTTTTCCCCTTAGGGTTGATCTTGATCCTTCTTGCCGGGGGAGAATTGTTAACGGGAAATATGACAGCTGTTTCAATGGCCAGTCTCGCGAAGAAAGTAAAGGTAAAGATGCTTTTGAAAAATTGGTTCTGGATTACGTTAAGCAATTTCGTAGGGGCCCTGTTTGTAGCCTATTTTTTTGGTCATATTGTCGGTTTGACCGAAACAGGTGCTTATCTTGATAAGACGGTCGCTGTAGCAGGTGCAAAACTGGATTCGAGTTTTTGGGTGGCATTTATTTCAGGAATTGGTTGTAACTGGCTTGTTGGTCTGGCGGTATGGCTATCCTATGGTGCATCCGACATGACAGGAAAGATTTTGGCGATTTGGTTCCCAATTATGGGCTTCGTTGCCATAGGATTTCAGCATGTGGTTGCAAACATGTTCGTCATTCCGGCAGCCATTTTTGCTGGTTATTATAGCTGGAGTGAATACTTCACCAACTTTGTCCCGGTGTACTTAGGCAACGCAGTAGGTGGAGGCGTTTTTGTGGCTTTGATTTATTGGATAAGCTATAAAGATGCCATTATAAAGCAAGCGGAACAGAGCGAAGATCAATTTTCAAAAGCAAGCGCGAAGAAAAAGGCTGTAAGGTAAACAAAACGGAACCTCTAACCTAGAGGTTCCGTTTTGTTTTTAGGTTAAGATTCAATCAACCCAAGGGATTTTAAACCATTATATATTCCAGAATTGGTAACTGAAGTCGTTTTATGTTTTGCATGTGGAAACAGGTCCGGATGTGCGTTGCCCATCGCAAATCCCTCTCCTACATAGGACAGCATTTCCTTGTCATTCATCCCGTCTCCAAAAGCAATGGATTCCTCGCTTTTTATCCCGAGCTTGTTAAGAAGAAATTTCACACCAATGCCCTTGTTCACATGATCACGTATGACGTCGAAACAATGTTGCATACCCTCCACGTTCACTTGTGATAAATGGATTCCTCCATTGATCTGGTAAAGTGAGTCACCGTTGTTTCCGGCAGTGATGATTGTCATTCCAAGAACTTCTTCCATGACATCCTCTGTTAAAAGATCGTTCTGGCGCAAATGGAATTGTTTTTGAAATGCTTGTACCGCTTCCGGTTCCAGGCTAGTAAAGTAATTTTTTGAATTCGTATAACACACTACTTCATGGCCATAAGCACTGGAAACGTTTAAGATGTAACTTACATCCTCGGGTTTCATAGGTTCGGCAAAAATAATATCGCCTTCATAGATGCCTAGTGCACCGTTATATCCGATAAAAGAGGTAATTTGAAGCTCCTCTGCAAGGTCCGATAGTTCATGGAGCGGACGTCCTGTGGCCAACACAACCTCCATATTTTGTTTCTTCATTTCCTTAATGGCAACCCTGGTAGTCTCCTCAATGGTGTGATCAGGCCTTAAAACAGTTCCGTCTATGTCTAGAAATAAAATTTTGTATGGTCCCATGTGAATTTCTCCTATCTTTAAAATGAATAGTTTAAGTTTTACACAAGGACACCGGTGTTAGCAAATATTTGTCAAAGTTTAATAAAAATACGAGGTGGGTAAACTTTAACAAAGACATTAGTTTGGAAGGAGATGCTTGCCAATGTTATGGACAATTGCCGGAATTTTACTTGTTCTCTGGGTGCTGGGACTGATTTTCAAAGTAGCCGGAGGAATCATTCACATCCTTCTCGTAATCGGCATCATACTGATTGCATATAAAGCAATCAAAGGAAGATCGACAGGTTGATCATCGACTAAAGGGCAGCGGCAAATTGTCGCTGTCTTTTCATTTGCATGGGGATATGGTGGATTTGGATTATTGGGAACTTGTTTTTCCAGTATGTGGAGATTAGGAACACCAAAAGAGCTGATTGGGACAACGATTATCCAATATATGGAGATTTTGAGCACCAATAGGGCTGATTGGGACTATGATTTTCCAGTATGTGGAGATTCAGAGCACCAATAGGGCTGATTGGGACTACGATTTACCAGTATGTGGAGATTCGGAGCACCAATAGGGCTGATTGAGACTAAGATTTTCCAGTATGTGGAGATTTGGAGCACCAATAGAGCTTATTGGGACTGCGATTATCCAATATGTGGAGATTCGGAGCACCA
>NZ_JXIQ01000136.1 GCF_000934845.1 Mesobacillus subterraneus | reverse complement strand
CAGGACGTGGCGTTATCGGCGGGCAGCGCTTGTCGGGGCTGACCAAGGCGCTTGCGCTTTTCTTAGTAAAAATAATCTAATTATTGCACCAACTAAAAGATGCGTGTCATAATAAAATAACAATATATAGTGAACATCAGCTTGTTCAGAAAATGGGGAAGTGGGTTAGCAATGATAAAAATTGGTGATAATATCATCCTTGAACATAAGACTTTCGATAGTTATGAACAATATAAGTGCAAATTGGTTGATCGAAAAGGAAACGACCTGTACATTGATTATCCTGTAAATTTGGCCACAAATAGAACGGTGTTCCTGTTGGAAGGAACACCGTTGAAGGCAAATTTTGTGACTGATTCTGGTTCGAGCTATACCTTTCAAACAGAAGTTAAAGGAAGAATCAAGCAAACTATTCCGATGGTCATAATTTCTTGCCCAGGCAAGGAGCATGTAATCAAAATCCAGAGACGGCAATTTGTTCGGGTGGAAACTGCCGTTGATGTGGCAATCCATTCTGTAAAAGGAGAATTTCCTCCGTTTACAACTGTCACTGATGATATCAGTGCAGGAGGTTCTGCCCTGCTAATCAATAAAAAAAGCAGTTTGAAACAGGGGATGGAGATATTGTGCTGGTTTGCCTTGCCGATGCAAAACGGAGAATATGAATACCGCAAATTCCACGGAAAGATAGTTAGAATCATTGAAGGTTCAGGTTTTATGAACAAGGCTTCTGTCCAGTTTTTTGATTCTTCAGGGACAGACAGGCAAGTTCTGTTAAGATTTTGTTTTGAACGACAGCTCGAAATGAAGAAAAAAGGACTGCCTGTTTAAAAAGAATAAATGTTTCGGTTTGCTCCCATACTACATATAGTTAGCATTGATACAGGAGCGAAGAAATGATGAAAACCTTTGAAAGAATTTTAATCAAAATCGCGATCATCCAAATTATTTTTCTCCTCATTGCTCAAATATTTTTTCATAAACTGGACGCATTTCCGGAGCTGAAACAGATTACGCAGTACGAGGGTGTTACAGAGAATAATTATTCAGAAGTCCTGAATTTGATCCGCAGCAAAGAATAAGCAGGCGAGAGCCTGCTTATTTTTAATGAAGTGGAAAAGATTTTTGTGTTAAAATAAAAGAGTAGCACATTGATCAACAAGGCGTACCAGGAGGAAATATGAAGAAGCAAATTTCAATTGCCATCGACGGGCCTGCCGCAGCAGGGAAAAGCACGGTAGCTAAAATCGTAGCTGAAAAACTAAAATATCTATACATCGATACGGGTGCTATGTACAGGGCGCTTACATACAAAGCAATCCAAAAAGGGGCCAGGCTCGATCAGGAAGCACAGCTGATTAAAATTTTAAATGATACATTGATTGAGCTTCTGCCTGGTGAAACGGGACAGAAAGTGCTTCTGGATGGAGTCGAGGTCACCACTGACATTAGAAGTTCAGAGGTCACAAATCAGGTTTCTTACGTTGCTGTCCATAGACTGATCAGGAGAGAAATGGTCAAGCGGCAGCAAGACTTGGCCAAAAATGGCGGAGTAGTGATGGATGGCAGGGATATTGGCACACATGTATTACCCGATGCCGAAGTGAAGGTCTTTTTGCTTGCAAGTGTCGAGGAAAGAGCCCAGCGTCGAAATGCCGAAAACATCCAAAAAGGATTTCCATCCAATTTTGAAAAGTTAAAAGAAGAAATCGCCGAACGGGATAAAATTGACTCTGAACGAGAAGTGGCCCCTTTAAAAAAGGCGGACGATGCAGTGGAAATAGATACAACATCGCTTTCGATTCCGGATGTAGTCGATAAAATAATGGAATTGGCGCTTGAAAGGATCGGATGAAAATGACAATTTACTCATTTGTAAGGTCTTTAGTGAAGGCGGCATTAAAAACAGTTTATCGGATTGAGGTAATCGGCATGGAAAATATACCTGCAGACGGAGGCATCCTGCTGTGTTCCAATCACATAGACAATCTTGATCCACCGGTTGTTGGCATTACTGCCCCGCGACCGGTCTATTTCATGGCAAAAGAGGAGTTATTCTCGGTTCCTATCCTTGGAAAAATCTTACCACACTTGAATGCTTTTCCAGTTAAAAGAGGAATGAGTGACAGGGAAGCGTTAAGGAAGGGTCTTGGGATTTTAAAGGATGGCAAGGTTTTAGGTTTATTTCCAGAGGGAACAAGAAGCAAGACAGGGAAATTGGGCAAAGGTCTTGCTGGAGCGGGCTTCTTTGCCCTCCGTTCCGATGCATATGTTGTGCCGTGTGCGGTGATCGGTCCATACAAACCATTCAATAAATTAAAGGTGGTCTATGGCAAACCAATGGATATGGCACCCATTAAAGCAAAAAAATTAAATGCCGAACAGACGACTGATTTGATCATGGGAGAAATTCAGAAACTAATCAACCAATATAACTAAGGTTTCATGCTTGACAAAAATGGCTATTTGTAAGAAGTTAGTAAGAAGAGATATTTTTCGAATTTTCACTAAGTACTAGTTAAGGTGTTTTTAAGTGGTGGAAGCATCACTTTTCCTATTTGCCAGCAGTGATGGATTAAGGAGGAGTACATATGTCAGAAGATATGAACCAAGTAGAAGTAAAGAATTTTAAGGCTGGAGACCGTGTGACGGGTACCGTAACAAAAGTGGAAGAAAAACAGGTATTGGTAGATATTGATGGAAGCAAACTTGATGGAATTATTCCAATCAGTGAGCTATCAAGCCTTCATGTGGAAAAAGCAGAAGACGCGGTTTCGATCGGAGATGAACTTGAACTCGAAGTCCAAAAGGTAGAGGAAGAAGCTTTAATTCTTTCGAAAAGAAAAGTGGACGCCGAGAAAGCATGGGAACATCTAATTGGAAAATTTGAAAGCGGAGAAGTATTCGATGCTGAAGTGAAAGATGTTGTAAAAGGCGGTTTGGTTGTCGATCTTGGTGTCCGCGGATTTGTGCCAGCATCCTTGGTTGAATCACATTTTGTAGAGGATTTCTCGGATTATAAAGGGAAAACGATAAGCTTCAAGATTGTTGAGCTTGACAAGGAGAAAAACCGGCTGATCCTTTCGCATCGCGCGGTTGTGGAGGAAGAGCAAGGAAAGAAAAAACAGGATCTGCTTGCTTCCATCCAACCAGGACAGGTATTGGAAGGTACTGTTCAAAGGATAACGGACTTTGGTGCGTTCGTTGATATTGGTGGAGTGGACGGCTTGGTGCATATTTCACAGCTCTCCCATGAGCATGTAGAAAAACCATCTGATGTTGTTCAGGAAGGACAGCAGGTGCAGGTTAAGGTCTTGAGCGTGGACCGTGATAATGAGCGAATCTCCCTTTCCATTAAAGAAACACTGCCAGGACCATGGGCTGATATTGAGGAAAAAGCATCAAAGGGCAGCATTCTTGAGGGTACGGTCAAACGTTTGGTTTCTTATGGTGCGTTTGTCGAAATATTCCCAGGTGTAGAAGGCTTGGTGCATATTTCGCAAATTTCACATAAACACATCGGAACACCACATGAAGTTCTCAAGGAAGGGCAGACTGTAAAGGTAAAAGTCCTGGATGTTAACAAAGAAGACCAACGAGTATCACTCAGCATGAAGGAGTTCGAGGAAAGAGAGAACAATGAAGCTTTTTCTTATGAACTTCCTGAAGAAAATAAAGGTTTCAGTCTTGGGGATATGATTGGAGACAAACTAAAGAATCTTAAACAATAATGGTGATCGATTTGTCAAGATCTAAAAGGAAATGGGACCATATTCAATATGCCCTAGAAATGGGACAGACTCGGCTATCTGGCTTTGACGATATTAAGTTTGTAAACCAAAGCCTGCCGGAAATGAATTTTGATTCAGTTAAATTGCAAACTGAAATTGGCGAACTTTCTTTAAGTTCGCCAATTTTTATCAATGCAATGACTGGAGGCGGCGGAGAACGGACCTTCCGAATCAACCGGGATTTGGCGATCGCCGCAAGAGAGACAGGGACGGCTATTGCTGTTGGCTCGCAAATGTCAGCCTTAAGAAATCCGGAGGAGCGAAGGACTTATGAAATTGTCAGGGAAATGCACCCTGGTGGTATCTTGCTTGCCAATCTAGGAAGTGAAGCAACGCTTGAGCAGGCGAAAGCTGCGGTCGAAATGATTCGAGCGGATGGTCTGCAAATACATTTAAATGTTGTCCAGGAATTAACAATGCCCGAGGGAGACAGATACTTTAGCGGTGCATTAGCGAGAATCGCGGAAATTGTAGAAAACATCGGTGTGCCTGTAATTGTCAAAGAAGTGGGATTTGGCGTTAGCTCAGAGACTGCAGCGAAACTTTATGCACATGGGGTTCGTTATCTTGATATTGGCGGGTTTGGCGGAACGAACTTCGCGAAAATCGAAAATAAACGGAGGGAGCGGTTGCTCACTTTTTTTGAAGATTGGGGGATTCCTTCTGTAGCATCTATAATGGAAGCGAAGTCTGCCGTTCAGGACATGACTGTAATTGCTTCAGGAGGTATCCAAACAAGCTTTGATATCGTGAAAGGACTAGCCTCAGGAGCTGCTGCGGCTGCGATGGCAGGATACTTGCTGAAAACTTTGCTCGAGCAAGGAACAGAGGGCTTGATCAAAGAAATTTCTAACATAAAAGAAGAAATTGCCATCCTTATGACGGCCGTAGGGGTACAAACGATCGAGGAACTTCACCATGTTCCTATTGTCATTTCAGGAGAAACACATCATTGGCTTAGTCAAAGAGGAATCGATACTAAAGCATTCGCTCAAAGAAGAGACTTGAAATAGAGAAGGCCCTCTACCATGCAGTAGAGGGCTTTTTTTGTAATATCAGAATTTATACGTTTACCTTTTTTTGTAATTTCGGGAAAATTGAGGCATGGAGCCAAATATTCTGAAACGAATCTTTTTTGTTAATAGACACGAAGGCGAAAAACGTCTTGAGGAGTTAGCGGCAAACGGCTTGCCTAAGCGTTGGGCTATGTGC
>NZ_JXIQ01000017.1 GCF_000934845.1 Mesobacillus subterraneus | reverse complement strand
TTATTTTGACAGCTTTGAGGGTCCAAAGCTCAAAGTTGTCAAGAAAACACCTTTTTTTTGACAGGTTTGCAGGAGATTGGCCTAAAGTTGTCAAGAATCCGCCGAAATGTTTTCCTGTCCACCCCTAGATGCTCTATTCCCCACTATATATTCAAGATTTCCCGGATTTCTTCCTCGCTAATTTTTGCTAGGGCTTGATCTCCATGTTCGATGACTGTTTCGATCAGTTCGCGTTTGCTTTGCTGCAGTTCATATATTTTCTCTTCAATCGTGCCTTGGGAGATTAGCCGGATGACTTGGACGACTTTCTTTTGGCCCATGCGGTGTGCCCGTCCTGCTGCTTGTTCTTCCACGGCCGGGTTCCACCAAAGATCATACAGAATAACCGTGTCTGCCCCGGTCAAATTCAATCCGGTGTTTCCTGCCTTCAACGAAATCAGGAAAATGTCCGCCTCTCCCTCGTTGAATCGATCTACCAACTGGACCCGTTCCTTCGAGGCTGTCTTGCCATCGAGATAGAAAAAGCGGAAGCCTTCCTTGTTCAAGTGGTCGCTGATCATCGATAGCATGCTAGTGAATTGGGAGAAAATTAGCAGGCGCCGCCCATTCTCAACGGCATTGGCGACAATCTCCATCAGTTGCTGCAGCTTTCCTGATTCCCCTTGATAATTGTCCAAAAATAAAGACGGATGGCAGCATAATTGCCGCAGCCTTGTCAAACCGGCGAGAATCTTGATGCGGCTTTTCTGGAATCCTTCTCCATCAAGCGATTCCTTTGCTTCCGCTTGGATTCTGCTTAAGTAAGCAAGGTATAGTTCTTTTTGCTGTTTGGTCAGCTCTGAATAGTTCACACTTTCAATCTTGTCCGGCAATTCCTTGAGGACATCCTTTTTAACCCTCCGCAAAATAAACGGACTCACCATTTTGGCTACTTTTTCAGGCGGAAGCTGACGGAATGCCTTTTGGTTCGGGAAAAAATCAGGCATGATTGTTTGGAAAATGGACCACAGCTCGTCGATGGAGTTCTCGATTGGCGTCCCGCTCAATGCGAAACGGGTTCCAGCACGGACTTCCCTTACTGCCTTGGCCGCTTTCGTGGCATGATTTTTGATCATCTGTGCCTCATCCAAAATCAGCGTCCGGAACTCATACTGTGCATATTGTTCGATATCCTGTCTTAACGTTGGATAAGATGTAATCCAGACATCGAGAGAATCCGCCTCTTTGATCATATCCGTTCTTTCCTGCGGCGAACCAATCATCACCGCCACCTTTAAGGAAGGGGCAAATTTGTGGAATTCATTTTTCCAGTTGTACACTAAGGAAGCTGGAGCAACGATCAGGACAGGCTTATTGTCTTCCGTCCTGTCTTTTTCGGATAAAATAAAGGCGATGCTTTGCAATGTTTTTCCGAGCCCCATATCATCTGCCAGAATTCCGCCAAGGCGATAATGATTCAACGTACTTAACCATTGGAATCCATAGTTTTGATAGTCCCTCAACGTTGCCTCGAGCAGTTTTGGTACATCAAATTCTAGTTGCTCCGGATTTTTCAGCGAACTAAGCAGCCGGCGGAAATGCTTCCCATACTTTGCGTTGCCGCCATTCTCCTTTTTCATCACCTCTTCCAGCTGCATTCCTCGGTATAACGGCAGCTGCAGCGATTCATTTTTCAAATGAGATGGCTTCATATGGAATTCCTGCACCATGGTTTGGATGCTTTCATATTCCTCTGATTCAAGCGAAACAAAAGCGCCATCTGGCAGCCGGTAGTATTTCTTTTTTTCAACCGCCGAGAGCAATATATTCTGTACATCCTTCTGGGCAATTCCTTCGATAGTAAAGCTGACATCCAGCCAATTTCCAGAGGAATTCACCTCAATGTTCGTCACCGGTACTTGTCTGCTCGGCAAAATCAGCGATTTTACAGCATTTGTTAAAAAGATATCTGCATAATCCTCTAGTTTAGGCAGCGTGTCATATAAGAAGTCATATACATTTTCTTCGCCCTTCAAATACAAATCGTTCCCAAAAATCCGCAGGCTGCAGCTTTCAAGGATATTCATGATTGCCTGTTCCTTTCCAGCCTCTCGTATCAAAATCACTTGATTTGGATCTGCATTTTGATCGGGTTGAAATGGATTCAGGATTTTATCACCATAATGGTATTCCAATTGAATTTGCAGAGTTTCATCATCCCAGTCGACAAAAACCTTCGCCTTTAAAGGTTCGTTCGAAATTCGGTTTGTGACCTCATCAGCAATTTTCAATTTGCCAATCCTGTTCATCTTTGGAACGACATGGGAAAGGAAGGGTTCCATTTGTTCGTTGTCAATCATTACTATCGGGTTGCGGTTTAGACTGGCTAAATTCTTCAAATCGCTCATATACCGTTGCTGATCATCTGAAAGTTTATAAAAACGATTGCCCTCTACCAGGTAACCATAAAGCGCAAGGTACTCGCTAAAAAGCAGTTCCGACAAGTCCAATTGATAGGATTGATCGTTCGATCCCTGATTCAAACTTAGAGTAATTGGCAATTCATCCTCGTGAACTTCCACTCCCTCATACGTATCGCCGCCATATTCAAGCCGAACGTTCCCTTCCGCCATTTTCGCTAAGAAGGAATCTGCCAGCATCGGCGAAATCGTAATGCTTCGCTCCTCAGAAACAAAGCCATTTCCGTAGTGCTCCCTCTGCATTTGCTGATAAATTTCCTCGTATTTGACCGATTGCAGCAGCAGCTCAATGATTTCTTTATCTCGCTCTGAAAAACGATGCTCGCTAGGATCATATGTAAAATTTTTGGTAAATTCATATTGACACTGCGTTCGGACCGCATTTAGAAACCCGGTAATTTTCCGGACAACATACGTCTTTTTCGGTCCTGCTTTCATTTCCATCTGCAAAACTCGACTCCCTGAAAATGGTTTGTGAATTCTGCAAATCCATTCTACCATCAGCTCTTCTTTGTCTCTGCTTTCTTTCTGAGACAATTCGGGCAGAGACTGATTTGCGAACGCTTCAATAAACTTGTCGGTAATATGTTTCGTATAGATTCTTTGTCTTTCCTCAGCTCGCCTTTTCTCCTCCTCCATCCTTTTCTGTGCTGCTAGCCGAGTGAATTTTTGCTCGAAAGACGGCTCGGGACTTGGAACACGGAATCCAGAACCAGACTCCTGTCCCTGAATTTTAAGCAAAACAGCCGCCACATGCTTGCAAGGGCTTGAATAATTGCCGAACGCTGGACACTCACAGTCGCATTCGATTCCATCTTCATCCATATGAATAGTAACTTGGTAAACCATTGATCCTCTGACGCTCGCCTTCCATAATTCTCTCGCGGGATCAAAAGTCAAGTTTCCCACATAACCCTGTTTATAATAAGCCAGACCACGACGATAAACCGCATCCGTGAATAACTTCCTTATCTCACGCTGTGTTAGTACACTAGACATTGATTTCCTCCCATTATTTGACTACTAGTAATGATAACCTCTCAAAAAAGGAAAATCCCAATTATTGCGATTCTATTATAAACCAGTTAAACACAAAATCGTTAAAAAAAACAAAAAGAAGGCACAAACCTTTCATTTGTGCCCTGAATTTTTTTCCATAGCTTCGTCCGTTCGTTTCAATAAGCTCCCCTGATAAAATCCTTCACATTCTCCTGATAAAAACGCTGGATTGTCTGCAGTTCTTCTTCTGTGAATGGTGTTGTTTCGAGAGCGCCGAGATTGTCCTTTACTTGAGCCGCGTTTTTAAATCCTGGAATGATACAAGTGATCTCCTTTTGGTCGAGAATCCAACGCAGTGCGGCGCTCGCCATCGATTGGCGACCTTCGGCAATCCACTTCAGCTGGTCGGCCAACTCCACACCTTTTTTGAACCCAAGACCCGCAAATGTTTCGCCAACATTAAACGCCTCTCCATTTTCATTAAAACGGCGATGGTCATCCTCTTCAAATACATGCCCTGCTGAAAATTTACCCGTCAACAGCCCACTTGCTAGCGGCAGCCTCACCAGCAGCCCTACTCCTTTTCGATAAGCTTCAGGGATCAATGTCTCCAGCGGCTTCTGCCGGAACATATTAAAAATGATCTGCAGGCTTTTCACATTTGGATTTTCCATGCTGATCAGCCCCTCTTCCACCGTTTCGACACTAACTCCATAATGGCGGATCTTCCCTTCCTCCTGGAGACGGTCAAGCACGTCAAACACACTACCATCCCGCAAAATCTCAGTAGCCGGGCAATGAATCTGATACAAGTCAATGGATTCCCTGTTCAAACGACGGAGACTATCTTCGCAATAAGATCTGACAGTTTCATAGCTATAGTTTTCCGGATCGTGTATATCACCCTTGCGGCAAAATTTTGTCGCGATATGAATCTGGTCTTCCTTGCCTTTGGTGGCCTTCGCTAACAACTCTTCACTATGGCCGTCACCATATACATCGGCTGTATCAAAAAAATTGACACCCTGATCAATCGCGTACTCCAGCGACCTTAACGCTTCTTGATCATTCGTCTTGCCCCATGAACCGCCAATTGCCCATGTCCCAAAACTAACTTCACTGATCTTGATTCCAGTATTTCCTAATTCACGGTAATTCATATGAACATGCCTCCCATCCAAATTTATACTCTTTTAACTATATCACCTTTTGCAAAACAACTAACGTATCTTAGTACATCCAATATACTGAAGTACTCCATTGGGAGGTTCGCTTGTCAATCAAGAGATATTGGGTATCGCTGTAGCGAATGATCTTGGATTAGGGAAAGTTCGAGTTGACGAATCCTGTCTCCTTGCAGGATTGCCTGCCAACTGGCATGCCATGCGATTAACTCCGGAGAGGTTATAATTAGTAATGTATCGAGTTTAACATTGGGTACTTATTTTATAAATCCTCGCCTCATGCGGATCGAGAAGGGATTCTTCACTGTTCGTTTTTAGCTCATAATTACCGATAATCAGCTGTTTTTCAGCGTGTTGAAATTCTTCCGGGAGAGTATACTCTCGCTGCTCATCTGAATGGTTCAGGACAACGAGCCACGTTACTTCGTTGTATGAGCGGGTGTAAACATACAGATTTTTATCATCTGGTAATAAATCATGATACTCCCCGTATACCATTCCTTCATTTTCTTTCCGCAGACTGATTAGTTTTTTATAGTAGTAAAAGATGGAGTCCTGGTCTTTCAAAGCCGCTTCGACATTGATTTCCTTGAAGTTTGGATTGACTTTAATCCATGGTTCGCCGCCTGTAAAACCTGCCTGTGGGGCATCGTTCCATTGCATCGGTGTCCTTGAATTATCACGGCTCAACAGCAGCAGGCTTTCAAAGACTTCTTGTGGGTCACGTCCTTTGGCTACTTCTTCATGGTATTTATTTCTCATTGCAATATCGTTATAATCCTCAATTGAGTCGAACCTGACTCCAGTCATCCCGATTTCTTCGCCCTGATAAACATAAGGAGTTCCCGGCAGCGTATGAATCATTGTCGCCAACAGCTTGGCAGACTGCACACGATATTTCCCATCATTTCCATAGCGTGTCACTTGCCTTGTATGGTCATGATTGTTCAGGAATTGAGAGTTCCAGCCTTTCCCCTTTAAACCATCGTACCAGCTTGCTTGAATTCTTTTAAAACGGATCATGTCCCAAGTTGGCATTTCGTCAGCCACCTGGAAATGGAATAATGTATTAAGCTCATTCCGCTCCTCATCCACGTAGAGCAGCCCTTCCTGAGGTGTAACAAAAGGGATCTCCCCTACTGTCATTGCATCATAATGCTGAAGTACCTCACGATTCATTTCCTGGAGATAATCATGAATCCCTGGATTGTTTGCCAGGTAACTAATATCAGATGGATTTTCCGCGTCTGAAAAATCCTCTCTTTTCGCCAGAAGATTGATCACATCCATCCGGAACCCATCGATTCCTTTATCAAGCCAGAATCGCATCATCTTATAAATCTCGTTTCGCAACTCAGGGTTTTTCCAGTTTAAATCAGGCTGTTCCACGGCAAAGGAATGGTAATAATATTGCTCAGTTCGCGGGTCCAATTCCCAGCATGATGGGGCAAAATAACAGCGCCAGTTATTCGGCTCCTTCCCTTCTTTTGGATCTTCCCAAATATACCAATCTCTCTTTGGATTATCCTTTGAAGAACGGGATTCCTGAAACCATGGATGCTGATCAGATGTATGATTGACGACAAGATCCATGATGACTTTCATTTCCCGGTTATGAATTTCCTGGACAAATTCCTGAAAAATCGCCATATCTCCGGCCTTCTCCATCACACTATAATAATCTGAAATATCGTAGCCATTATCCCGGTCAGGCGATTCATAGAAAGGATTCAGCCAGATCACGTCGATTCCAAGACTTTTAATGTAATCGAGCTTTTCGATTACTCCCTTTAAATCACCGTAGCCATCCCCATCGGAGTCATAAAAGCTTCGCCAGTAAATTTGATAAACTACAGCTTCTTTCCACCATTTTTTCTTCACAGTAGCACCTCAATCCTTTTTATTCCCATGAAAAAGGGCCCATAAAAGGCCCGTTCCTTATTTTTTCAAGCGATAAACCCTTGCTTCATAAGGCTGAAGCGTCACTTCTTCGATAGATTGATTTTCATCGACGTTAAGGTTAGAAATTAGTAATTCCTTCGAAGAATAGCGGACATCTTCAGGAAGGGTGAAGACAGTATTTTGGGCGCTGAAGTTACAGATCACCAATAATTGATCCTCTCCAAGTGTCCGAGTATATGCAAAAATCTGCTCATCCTTTTCCATTAATAAATCAAATGTGCCGTACACGATTATTTCGTTCTGCTTTCTTAGTTTGATGAGCTTCTTATAGTAATAGAAAATAGAGTTTTCATCTTTTAAAGCAGCTTCGGCATTGATTTTTTCATAGTTAGGATTTACATTGATCCAAGGTGTTCCTGTTGTGAAGCCTGCATTCGGGCTGCTGTCCCATTGCACAGGAGTTCGAGCGTTGTCACGGCTACGCTCGTGAATACCCTTGAAAATTTCTTCATGTGTCAATGAAACAGGGGTTAAATCGCGATAAGCATTCAATGTTTCGATATCCCGGTAATCGTTGATATCATTAAACTTGACGTTCGTCATGCCGATTTCTTCACCTTGATAGATATATGGAGTACCTTGCATCATATGAAGACAGGTAGCAATCATTTTGCCCGATACCATCCTGTACTCATCGGAATCATTGCCCCAGCGTGAAATAGCCCGCGGCTGGTCATGGTTGCTCCAGTACAGACTGTTCCAACCATCCATTTCTAAACCCTTTTGCCACTTAGTCATTATTTCTTTCAGCTCAGTAAGTTTCCATTCACGCGGATCCCATTTGCCAAATCGTCCATCCCCAAGGCCCACGTGTTCGAAATGGAAAACCATATTTAATTCATTCCGGCTTGTCCCTGTATAGAGCTTGCCCTCTTCAACTGAAACGCCGGGCATTTCTCCGACAGTGATCGTGTCAAAACCACTTAGCGCTTCTTTGTTCATTTCCTGGAGAAATTCATGGATTTTCGGACCATTCATATAGTACTTGCTTCCATTCCCATATTTATGCCCTTCTCGGATTTCACCCTGAGGATAGCTTGTATCTTTTGAAATGAAATTGATGACATCCATCCTGAATCCGTCAATGCCCTTATTCAGCCAAAAACGCATCATTTCATAGATTTCATTTCTTAATATAGGATTTTCCCAGTTAAGATCCGGCTGCTTTTTGCTGAAAAGGTGGAGATAATACTCGCCTGTCTCTTCATCGTATTCCCAGACACTCCCGCCAAAAGCAGCTCCCCAATTCGTCGGTGGCTCCCCATTCACCGGCTTTTTCCAGATATAATAGTCTCTGTATTGGTTTTCTTTTGACTTACGAGATTCCTGGAACCAGGCATGCTCATCGCTTGAATGGTTGACAACCAGGTCCATCATAATTTTGATTCCATAATGATGAGCCTCAGCCAGCATCTTATCAAAATCCTCCATCGTACCAAACTCGTCCATGATATTTCGATAATCAGAAATATCATAGCCATTATCATCATTTGGTGATTTATAGACGGGAGACAGCCAGATGACATCAATTCCGAGCTCGCTCAAATAAGGGATTTTTTCCGTTATTCCGTTGATGTCGCCCACACCATCACCATTGGAATCATTAAAGCTTCTCGGATAAATCTGATATATTACGCTTTCTTTCCACCAAGTCTTATTCACGTCACTACACTCCGATCCATTTTCCTAAAGTTATTTTATCGAACCTTTCATCACACCACTAATGATCCATTTCTGGGCAAAAATGTACACGATGATCATTGGCGCTAGAGCCATCAAATAAGAGGCAAATGCAAGGTTATAGTCCGTGCTGAATTGCGATTGGAAAATATACTGCACGAGAGGCAATGTCGCCATTTCCCGGTCACTCAACAACACGAGTGGCAGCATGAAGTCATTCCATGCTCCAAGACTCGTAATGATCGCGACTGTCGCATTCATTGGTGCAAGCAGCGGGAAGATGACCTTCCAAAACACACCCCAGGTACTTGCACCATCCATGATCGCCGCCTCTTCCAGTTCTATAGGAATAGACTTGATATATCCGATGTAAATAAATACATTAAAAGATAAATTGAACACGATATACAGAATGATCAGCCCTACCAGATTATCCATACCCCATGCGCTTGTCTGTTTTACGAGTGGAAGCATGATAATCGGAAAAGGAATGAACATCGCACTTAAAAAGTAGAAGTATAAAAACTTATAAAACTTCTTATGCATGTTCCTTGCGATCGCATAAGAAACAAGTGAATTCGTCATTACGGTAAAAATGACCACAAAAAACGTAACGAAAGCACTGTTTTTGAAAGCGTTGAAGAAATTAGTCATTTCAATTGCTTGGGCAAAGTTGTCAAATGACCATGTCTTAGGAAGCGCTAATAAATTGCCAGCCATTTCAAGCGGTGTTTTAAAAGCGATTGTAACCGTTAAATAAAGTGGAAACAGTATTACCAATGAACCTAAAATCAAGAGAGTGGTTATCAGCCAGCTGTTTTTTTTGCGATTCATCCGTTTTCCACCTCTCTTTTATTTAAGAATTTCAATTGAATGACAGAGAAAATGATAATCACGATAAAATAAATTACGGCATTGGCAGATTGATAGGCAAACTCTCCGCCTTCGAAGCCGCCCCGGTAGATAAGCAGCGAAATCGATTCCGTTGATTTTCCGGGTCCGCCGCCTGTTAATGCGACGATTTGGTCGAATACCATCAAGAAGTTTTTAAGCGATAATACCATGTTAATCGTAAAGAACGGTGCTATTAATGGAAACGTGATCCTCCAGAACTTCGTCCAGACACCGGCGCCATCAATACTTGCTGCTTCATATAAATCTTCTGAAATAGTGACAAGACCTGCCAGGTACAAAATGGTATTAAAGGAAACGGCCTGCCATACTGCGACTACGACAATTCCTATCCATGCAAGATCAGGATTTCCGAGAATATTTCTGCTTAGGAACTCCCAGCCTAAAGCATCACCAATTTGCGGAAGAAAATGGGCAAAAATAAAGTTAAAAATAAAACCAACAATCAAAATACTAAGGATATAAGGCAGGAAGTAAATCGCCCTAAGCGTTTTATGGAATTTGATTTTTGAATTAAGTCCAATTGCCACTGCAAGGCTTATGATATTTACGAGAATCGTAGAAACCATCGCGAATTTAAACGTGAACACGTACGCATCTCCTGCACGGCCATCCTTAAATACATTTAAATAGTTTTTCAATCCCACAAAGTTCCAGTCCCCATAGCCTTTCCAGTCCGTGAAGCTGTAAAAAATCCCTTGCAAAGCAGGATAGCTATGAAAAATGAAAAAAAGGATGAAAGCAGGTATGGCAATGACCAGGAATACATTATTTTTCTTTTTCATTATGACAACTCCTCGTGAGAAAAGCGCAAGCGCCTTGGTCAGCCCCGACAAGCGCTGGAGGGCCGACCGGTGAAGTCGTTCTTTGACTTCATTGGGCGGACCGAAGCGACTCGAGGGGCTAGGCGCTGGAGCTGGACAATTCTCAAAGTTAATTTCTTTCCTGTTTTTTTAGAAAGCCAGGGATCATAGGACGCCCTGGCTTCTTTGCGGATTAGCGATTTTGTACTTTGTCCCACTCGCTGTCCATTTTTTTCAAGAATTTCTCTTTGTCTTGCTTGATCAAGAATTCCTGTACCAGGTTTTCAGCTCCCATTCCTGCTGGATAATAGTGATCTGGGAAGCTAGTGATGGCACCAGTTTCAAAGTTTCCTTTGATCCCTTCAAAAACAGGGTTTTCTTGGTAAACACCTTCAACTGCGGAGAAGGCCTTTTGTTCATCAATATATTTTTTGGCCGTTTCTTGATCCATCATGAATTCAACAAATTTCATTGCTTCTTCTTTATGCTCCGTATCTTTGTTAATAGTAAGGAGAACGTCTACACCTGATACTAATTTATTTTTTGCTGGGTCATTTGTAACCGGCATTGGGAACACACCCAATTCCATATCAGGATTTGCTTTCAGGATTTCTGGAATAGCCCAGTTTCCCTGAAGATAGAAAACAGACTTTCCGTTGGCAAAAGCGTTATTTCCATCACCGTAGGCAACACCCATATTATCCTTGTGCCCGTATTTTACCAATGTTGCCATCTTATCAGCTACTTCATCGTAACTTTCGACAAATGAAGTTTCTCCGGCATTTTTCTTTTCAGCGAAATCTTCCCCTGCGACATTAGCACCAAGTGAGTTCCAGGCAATCATGCCAGTCCATGCATCCTTTAATGTAAAATAAATCGGAGTGTCACCAGCCGCCTTCACTTTTTCTAGACTTGCGATAAACTCATCCCAGGTAGTTGGAACCGTAAGTCCATGTTCTTCAAACTTTGCTTTATTATAGATAACCGCATTTGCATTTGTTGCATATGGCAGACCAAAAATGCCCTCTTTTTCCGGACCAACGAGACGGTTGATCATATCAATATACGATGGCTGCACTGTCTTTTCCAGTTCTGAACCTGAGAAGTCTTCCAATACACCTGCACGTCCTAATTCACCATAGGTAGCATTGCCGGCGATCGACATAATATCCGGCATATCGTTTTTGGTTAGACGCGTTTTTAAAACGGTTTCTGCTTCAGGCGGTGCATCTAGCTTGATCTTGATATCAGGATTTTGCTTTTCAAACTCTGCTATTAACCCTTTGTAGGTCTGAATGCTTTCCGCTTTATTAGAAAAAAGCTCTAACGTTACTTTTCCATCTTCTGCATTGTTTGAAGAACAGCCCGCTAATAAAGTAGCTCCCATTGCTAATGCCATTACACCTGCTGTCATTTTCTTGAACATGTATTTTCCTCCTAAGTTTTCACGTTTTTACGTAAACGTTTACTTCAATATACTGAGAAAAAGAGAGTCATTAAGCTCTCTCTTTTACACTTAATCTTTCAACTACTTTATGAGGCATAATCCGGCTTTCAGGGATTTCACCTGTCTCAAATATTTTAAACAAGATTTGTGCTGCAACTTCTCCCATTTTAACAAGCGGCTGGCCAATCGTTGTAAGCGGCGGTATCGTCATTTCAGCAAGGTCCAAATTATCAAAACCAATAACGGACAACTCTTCCGGGACCTTTATTCCCTGCTGGTAAGCGGATGATAATACACCCATCGCTATTTCATCACTTGCGGCAAATATAGCTGTTACACTTGGGAATTGTTCTATCAATTTGGGCAATCCAACGATTCCATCCCGAAAACCAAATCCGCTACTGTTAACGATATTTCTCTCCTCACAGACAATCCTACTGTCTGCCATCGCCTTCCGGAATCCATCGATCCTCGGTTTCCCGGCAACGATATCTTCCTTATTCCCACTGATCATGCCGATTTCTGTATGACCCTTATCGATTAAGTACTTCGCAGCTGTATAAGCCGCATGAAAATCATTCACCTTTACATAAGGAACGGGAAATGCATACGATTCTGTTGATAGAAGAACGATGGGAACTTTGGCTTTCTTGACATATTGATAGTATTCTTCCTTAAGGACTTCACTCGCAAAAACAATCCCATCCACTCGCTTTTCGATCAACAGCTGAAGATAGTTCATCGTTTTTTTACCATTCGATTCGGTGTGACAGACAATGACACTAGAACCGTTATCATTTGCAGCCTTCTCAATCCCATCCAGCAGGTCTGTGACCAGCGAGCTGGAGAGCTTAGGAAAAAGGACGCCGATCGTATGGGTTCTTTTATTGATTAACCCTCTTGCTACGGCATTTGGCGAGTAGCCAAGCTCCTCGATGACCTTCATGACTTTTATTTTAGTCTTTTCCGAATATCCTGCCTGACCATTCAAAATCCTCGAAACTGTTGCAATCGAAACATTTGCTTCCTTGGCAACATCTTTAATGGTATAGGACATATCCCACCTACTTTATGATAAAAATCGGATAAATAACGAAAACGTTTACGTTGTCATAATAGCACTTTATGCAAACCCTTTCAATAGTTTTTTAAAATTTTTCTTTATGGTATTTTTTTACTTTGCAGTTACCCTTCTTATCATTAAATTGTTTGCTATATTGTTTCTTCATCTGCTTTCCCAACAGTCGATGCCTCTAAAGATTGAAACAAAAACTCCATTACTTCTTAGTCAAGGAATCGTTCCAACAATTACCTACTTTCCACGAGTCCGTTCAATCTACCAGAATCGAGGGTACACGAATAACTTTCAGTGAGATGCTGGAAGATTAAACTGAGACGTTATACTTATTTTAGTCATGACCCCCAATAAGCGGGGACATGGGGCATAATTAATTTGGAAAGGCATGAGTGAATTCAACCCACTCATGCCTTATTGATGACATATAATTATTTTTGGCGAACCAAAATCAGACTATGTATTGAACCAGTTCTCCATTACGATCAGTGTATTCTATCTCTGCGCGATTTGAATTTAGATCAATAAACAGCCAACACTGTTCCGCTCCCTTGCTCCACTTAAGTCGAATAGTATCGTCCTTGGATTCGAGGACTTCGAATTCTCCATTGAATGCACCATACTCGTTTCGGAAGCGTATCAGCTTCATTAATCGCTGGACTACCTCTTTTTTAAGTGACTGTTCAATCTCTTCAAGGGTAAAGTTGTGACGGTTGATTTCGCGCCCTTCTCCTGTTCTCTCCACATTCTCGACATCATTTTCACCTGCGAGCATTCCTACGTAATAAACTTGCGGGATGCCTGGGGTAAAGAACTGGATCGCTCTCGCTGCCAAGTACGCATCGTCATCGGCATCAAGGACGGAATAGTAGGAACATCTTATTTGATGCACATCAAACCCGTCTTCTGCCTTATGCTCATCACTCATGATCAAACTCAGGTTCGAGCCCCGATCTAAGGCAACGTCAACCAGTTTTCTTGCTGCTTTCGTATCAATCAAATCATCTAAATCCGGCTTGACAGGAATACCGTCATGGCAATCTAGCATCGTGAACTGTTTATGAGGACGGTCCTTCAAGTAAGCCTTCAAGTCTGTGCTTGATTTATTCACCAATGTATCAAGAACCCTGTATGGCAAAATGAAATCATAAATCCAAAATTCATGGTCTGCTAGCTTGTTTTGAATTGAATAATGGGCATGGACCTCCGGAAGCAATTCAATGTCTAATGATTGCGCGAGTTCCATAATCCAATCAAGGAATTCATAAATATCCGGCTCTACAAAGAAACAGCTTGTTCCTAACTTTTTCACGACATAGCCAACTGCATCTAGACGGACTATTTTCACATTATTTTCTTTGAAATTCTCAAAGAATACTTTAAGCAGTTTCCTAACATGTTCTGATTTGATATCCAGGTCGACTTGTTCTGAAGGATCTGTTTTCCCAAATGTTGTCCACACTGATTCTTCCTCGCCGGTCTCCTCTATTACAAAAGTGGAATAAGGGAGCTGGCGGCGAAGAAACATTTTGTCGATGTCTTCCTGGACTGGCTTACCATCTTTCCAGATTTTATCAAGCGTAATGAACAGATCAGTATACTTGGAATGACGCCCTTTTTTCATGAAGTCCTGAAAATACTCAGATTTCTGGGAAATATGGTTAACCATAAGATCAACAAGTAGATCAAAATTCTCGCCAATCTTTTTGAGATCTTCCCATGTTCCAAACTTCGGTTCTATTTCCAGATAGGTGAGCGGTGCAAATCCTCTATCCCCCGAGGATGGGAACGGAGGGAGAATATGGATACCACCCTTAAAAATATCCTTGAAATACTTTTCCAGGGCATGGTTCAGGGCCTTAAGATCACCACCCAGTGAATCCGGGTAGGTAATAAGCTGCACTTGGTTTTTAACTGCCATTTCCTTTCCTCCTATAATCCGTATAGTTCTTTTAAGTTTTCCAACTTTGGCAGATTTGCCACTGCACCAGTATATTTTAATTTGAAGGCACTGGAAGCAGAACCAAGCTGCAATGCTTCCCTGATAGTGTAGCCTTTAATTAAAGCTGTATAAAAGCCCGACCAGAATGCATCCCCGGCCCCGGTTGTGTCGACTACCTCAGTCGCCAATGAATCTAAACGAATGATTTCCTTTCCATTTGAAACGATTGCTCCATCTTTTCCTAAAGTCATAATGACAAGCTTTGCTCCAAGACCAAAGAATTTCTGGAGCTGGTTTTCAGGGATATCTTTCCCAAACAGACGCTCCGCATCATCTTCAGATGGCTTAATAATATCCACCTTCCTAATGATTGATTTCACATATTCGATACCGTTTTCTCCTTTTTGCCAAATCAAAGGGTGATAGTTAGGATCAAAAGAGATCAAAATTCCGTTTTCACTTGCTACTTCCAGTACTTTATTAATAGTTTGCCGAGCTGGTTCCATCGAAATTGGCCAGCAGGAAAAATGAACGATTTTAGAATCAAGCAGGGCTTTTTCTAGTTTTTGCGTATATTCTATCTGATAATCTGCTCCGCGATAAAAGATTGGAATTGGGGTTCCTTTGCTCTTTGTGACAACGACCATACTTGTAGATGTGTCCACTTTCTGGACCAACCCCGATTCAATGCCCGCTTCATTAAGATGATTGATAAGGAACCTCCCCATGCCATCATTTCCGACGGCAGATGCTACTATCGAGTGGATCCCAAGTTTTTTCGCGTTCATGGCAATGTTAGCAGGAGATCCGCCAAAATAGTTCCTATAGGTAGTGGATCCATCTCCTTTCACATACTCATCCGATATCATATCTATAAGGACTTCGCCGATTGTTAAGATATCATTACCTTTTTGTTCGAATTCGATGTTTCTTTCCAATGGTGTATGCATTATTTGTCCTCCAGGCTTTACCTTGAGTGGCTTTAAATTAAACGACTGAAAAAGTCCAGGGTGGCACAAAACCCCTTATTCTTACTTCAATAAATAAACCCTCGTTTCAAATGGTTTAAGTGTAAACTGTTTCTTTAGTTTCTTTGTTGGAATTTGGTAGTTATTCAATACCAATTCACTTGTATCAACACTTTTTTCAGTGCTCGGACATCCACTGAATCATTTACATCCTTGTCCCAGAGCTTGAGGAATTCAAATGGAAAGATCATGTTGAAACAGCCATTTTCTTCCCCTACCCACCGGTCCGCATCAGGAACACCTACTCCACTCGCTTCGCCGACAGTCATCACATCACGGTTGCGAATGGTTCATTTTATTATCCTCTCATCTCTAAGTTGCTTTTTTTACTTGATAGATCCTTGCATGACTCCATTAATGATCGAGCGTTGGCCAATAATATACATCACCAGGATCGGAATGACTGTCAGAAGAATGGCAGGAATCAGCAATTCCCAGTTGTTCATGTACGTACCATTAAAGACCTTCATTTGGACAGGCATTGTATACACATCAGGATGGTTCAAAACGAGTGATGGCAGCAGGTAATCGTTCCAAATCCATAAAACATTCAGGATGGAAATGGTGACAGCAATCGGTTTTAACATCGGAAAAACGATGAGGAAAAATGTTTGCAGTGTACTGCATCCATCAATTTTTGCCGCCTCTTCTACTTCGATAGGTATCGCTTTGATGAACCCATGGAACATGAAGACTGAAAGAGCACTTCCAAATCCAAGGTAAAAGATAATCAATAGCGGAATAGGAATTGCATCTATTAATTGGAGTTTTGCTCCGTAAATATAAATAAGTGGTATCATCAACGATTGGAACGGAATGACCATTGATGCCACCAGCACCGTGAAAAAGAATTTATTGAACTTGGACGGCCTTCTAACCAAATGGTAAGCAGCCATCGCTGAGAAAAAGACGATGAAAAATGTGCTCAAAGTAGTAACGATGAAAGAGTTTGTAAAAGTGACTCCAAAGTTCATTAAATTATAAACCTCAATGAATTGTGAGAAGTCCAATTTTTCCGGCAGTGCGAATGGACTTGTCAATATCTCTCCATTGGACTTAAATGAATTAATGATGAGTAACACAAAAGGAAAGATAAAAGCAACTAACGCAATAATGGACAGCAAGTAAAGGAAGGTTGAAGAAATTATTCTTTGGTTACGCACTATGCCTGCACCTCCATTTTTTTACTCGTATAGACCTGGACACCTGTGACAATCGCGACAATGATGAAGAGAATGATCGCTTCTGCTTGCCCTGTTCCATAGTTTGATTCAATAAATGCTTTATTTACAACATGCATCGAAACCATTTTGGTAGTTCCATATGGACCTCCAGCCGTTAAGGCAAAGTTAAGGTCATAAACCATGAAGGCATTCTTCAGCGACAGGAACACAGTGACAACAAAGGAAGGAACCATCAATGGCAAGGTGACATTTAGAAGTCTTTTGAGCGGGCCAGCACCGTCAATTTTGGCTGCTTCAATCAGCTCCTTTGGCACACTGATCAAACCAGCAATAAAAATAATCATCATGTAGCCAGATGTTTGCCATATAGTAACGATGACAAGAGACCAAAAGGCCATTGTCGGATCGCCAAGCCATCCAAGTTCAAGCCAGCTGATTCCCAATTTCGTTCCCAGTGCCGGCAACGATTGGACAAAAATGAACTGCCAAATATATCCCAGCACCAATCCGCCGATGAGATTTGGCGTAAAATAGGCAGTTCTTAACGTATTCTGAATCCGTAGCCCAGACGTAACAAGGTAAGCCAATCCAAATCCCACAAGATTCACAAAAAACACGGTCGCCACGACAAACCTCACAGTCAGCCACATTGATTTCCAGAATTCCTGGTCGTTTATAGCGCTAATATAATTCAACAGACCTGCGAACTGAACCGGATCTGCAGGTGTATCCATTTTATTGAAGGTAAGAAACAGTCCATATGCAAATGGAAGCAAAACAGTCATACTGAAAAATAGTAAAGTCGGACCTAGAAACAAAGCTGAATTGCCAATATCACCAAGATTTTTCCTTTTCTTCATCATGATCACATCCTGTTATTTAGCAAAAAAAGCAGGGGATAATACAATCCGCCGCTTTTTTTGTTATCTGTTTATTCCTTGTTGCTTTTGTAGTAGTTTTCAAATGCTTTTGCAAGGTCAGCTCTTGAGCTTTGCTTCGCAATATACTTTTGGACTTCAGGTCCAAGGATTGTAGTCCAATCACCTGTATTGATATAGTTCGTGCTAAATGGAAGCGTTTTGTTTTCAACAAGAGCATCACTAATGGCAATACCTAGCGGGTTCGTTACTTTATTAGGGTTATTTTTGAATGCAGAAATGATTTGTGATTTATTCACGATGAAATCCTGTCCTGCTTCACCATATACTAGCCAATCCAAGAACTTCTTGGCAGCATCTTGTTGTTCTTCAGTCGCCTTCTTATTGATGACTAGAGCCTGTGTTGGGCCAGCAATAATTTTATTGTTCAAAGGATTTTCAGGGTCGTTGTCTACAGGGACTGGCATGAAACCGAAATCCGATCCTTCTAGAGCCTTCAGTGAATCAAAAGCCCAGTTGCCGTTGAAGAGAATCGCAGAATCCCCATTGCCGACAGCAACGTGGGCAGCATCATAGTACTGGCCTGTTGGACGTTTACCGAACTTGTTATACTCTTCGGAAGCTAAAATATCCATTGTGTTATAGTAGCCGTTCCATACGTCATTCTTCATGTAATCAAATTTTCCGTCTGTTACTTCTTTAAGGACAGTGTTAGGGTCTTCTGATTGATTCAAGAATAATGAGCTGTAGTGGTTTGAAACAGACCATGCTTCAGTCTGGTAGGCAACAGGATATTCGACACCTGATGACTTGATTTTATCCAGCAGCTCTTTAAATTTATCTTGAGTATTAATGGAGTAAGGATCAAACTCTCCTCCGACAGCTTTTTCTACAACTTGCTTGTTATAAACAAGCCCCATTCCCTCGATAGCAAACGGAAAGCCAATTATCGTGCCGTCCTCGCTTTTAATTGCATCATTTGTTTCTTCGTTCCATTTTTCCCCTGATAGGTCCATACCTACCTCTTTATATTTATGTGTTGCATCAAATGGAGAAAACATGGCCATTGTTACCGTCTTTCCTGATGCGGTAAGTTTGTCAAAAACATTCATCGGATCTCCAACAGCGACCGACTCAACCTGGACATTGATGTCTTTGTTTTCCGCCATAAAATCCTTTGCAGTTTGTTTGAATTGAGCGTCGATTTCACCTTTACCATTCGTCACAATAATACTGATCTTGCTATCCTTCGATCCGCTTGCACTTTGATCTGAATCGCCAGAACAAGCCGCCAGCGATAGGGATAAAGCGGTTACAATTCCAACTATAGCCGTCTTTTTGAAGAAGCCTGTATTGCTCTTGAAATGGAACATCTGTAAATCGTCCTCCTTGATTATAGTTTTCTGCTGAAACCCACATATAAAAATTTAAAGCGCTTCCAATTTAAAAAGATTTCTAGATAAGTAGGTTGTATTTTCATCCCCTTTAAGTTTATGAAAAGGTTTTCCTCCTTTTCTTATCTATAATTATATTACAGAGAATACCCTTTTACAACCTTTTTGTGAAAACGATTTCCTCTAAATCGATAATAATTAAACAGTTATATCTTTGTTCCCAAATCATCAGCAACTACCTTGACACTATCACGTATGATCAATCTATAATCCAAGTAATTTTCTATATTGACCGGTTTAAATTCAATTGATTGCAATAAAGTTTCCATTGCTTTCGAACCCATCGTCTCAAAACAAACCTGAACAGTTGTTAATTTGGGCCTCACCAACGTAGCGAGTTCAATATCATCAAAACCTACAATAGAGATATCCTCCGGTATACGATACCCAAGATCTTCCGCACAATTTTTCGCTCCTATCGCAATGGTATCTGAAGCGCAAACCACGGCTGTAGGTATGTCTTCACACTTCAATATTTTTTCCATTGCAAGATAACCATCCTTGGACGAAAAATTGCTTTCACCCACGAATTTAGGATTCACGGATAGATTTTTCCGTTCCATTTCCTCTATGAACCCCCTATACCGCGAATCACCTGCTGACTTGTCAATCAGCGGCCCATGAATCATTCCAATTTTCTCATGGCCACAGCGCATTAAATACCTGACAATTTCCGTAATTGGCCTGTAATTGTCCACATCCACCCATGGTATAGCATAGTCTGTCGTTTTTTGGCCTACCACCACAACCGGGATTTTATTATCTTGAATTAATTGAATATGACGTTCAGACATATCGATGGAGGATAAGATAATGCCATCTACCTGTTTATCCTTAAAAAGCTGAAGGGCATTCAATTCCAAATCAGGATTTAATCTTGTATTACTCAAGATGATATTGTACCCATTCTTGTTTGCAACCCCCTCAATACCGTTGATTAATTCAGCGGAAATATAATTAATCTGTGGAAGAATCACACCGATTAAATTTGTTGACTTACTTATCAAGCCCCTGGCTACGGCATTCGGCCGGAAGTTTGTTTCTCGGATTACCTTCTCAACCTTTTCTTTTATATGATCATTTACCGGTTTACTATTATTTATGACACGGGAAACCGATGAAACAGAGACGCCTGCCATCCTGGCAATATCCTTTATGGTTAAATTCATAATCTGCTAATCCCCTTTTAGGAAAACGTTTTCACATTAAACATATAATTTATTTAAACGATTGTCAATCACATGCCATGGAAAACGGGTCTTGCAACTTTTTATGTGAAAATCCGCTTAATATCCGTTCTAAATCCATTAATGACATATTTAAAAAGCATTAGAAACCACCATGGCTACGAATCCGTAGCCACCATCTACAATGAAAATGAATTTCTATTTTCATACAAAGGGTTTTGCATTAAACGAACCTTAATCATGAAAGGCTGCCTTTTTGATACTGCCGTTGTGGTAGCGGAAAAGCACCACCCAAAATTGGCCGGTGCTTTTCACATTTACCTATGTCCTTTTTGCTGCTTGTGCTGAAGGGAAATCAAATGGGTTTCGCCATGTTTTACTTGATTTGCTTTGGTTAATTTGATTTCTTCATCACTTTTCAGATTGGTGAAAGCGATAATGGTGGTGCTGGATGTTGCATGTTCATTGATGTAGTCGATGTCTGCCTGTAACAGTTCTTGTCCCCTGGTTACCTGTTGGCCTTCTTTTACGAACAGATCGAAGCCTTTTCCATCGAGGTTCACCGTGTTGATGCCAACGTGAACCAGTACTTCAAGTCCTTCTTCAGATGTGATCCCAATCGCATGCTTTGTCGGGAAAATCGAAGTGATTTCTCCATTTACTGGTGAGACAACCTTTCCTTTTGAAGGCTCGATTGCGAAACCATCGCCCATCATCTTGCCTGCAAAAACAGGATCCGGAACCTCTGAAAGGGGAATCACCCTTCCTGCCATCGGTGAACCAATTTCACTAAAGTCCACGCTTAACACAGGTGTTACTTTAACCGCTTTTTCTTGCTGATCGCTTTGACCTGCCGCTACTTCCCACAGTTCTTCCTCTAGCGAATCAGATTGGAGCAGTTCATTGATTTCATTTTTATACAGGTCCGAATTCCCACCGAAAATCGCCTGGATATTGTTCTTGATTTTCACTACCCCTGCTGCTCCTAAAGCCTTTAAATCATCTTCTTTCACTTGCTTGATTTCCTTGACTTCTACACGTAAGCGCGTGAAGCAGGCATCGGCTTGCACTATATTCTGTGGCCCGCCTAATGCGGTGATGATGTGCAGCGCCAACTCTTTATTCCTCTCTGCCTTAGATCCTGACTTGCCTTTTTTCTTCGCGTTGTAATCATTTCTGGTGAACAGCTTTGCCTCTTGCCCTCCGCGTCCTGGAGTGGCAATATTCCATTTATTGATCGCGAAGCTGAAGGTAAAATAGTAAATCGCAAAGAACGCGGCACCAAGCACGAAATTCATCCACCATCTCGGTGTTCCAGGTAAAACATTCACAAGGATGAAATCAATCAATCCGGAGCCGCCTGCCCAGCCAAGATGGACATCGAGGATGTAGGCTGCAGCAAATGAAATTCCTGTTAAAATTGCATGCAATACATATAACAAGGGTGCGACAAACAGGAATGTGAACTCAATCGGTTCCGTAATTCCCGTCAGGAAAGCCGTCCCTGCCGCAGCAATCAACATCCCTTTTACGATTGGCTTCTTGTCGGCATCTGCTCGTTTGTACATGGCAAGCGCCGCACCCAGCAAGCCAAACATGATGATTAGGAACTTTCCTGCCATGAAACGTCCAGCTGTTACTTCTACTCCGGCAGCAATTTGTGCAAGGAATAAATACTGGTCACCGGAAACAATTTTCCCGGCAACTTCCGCAGTTCCGCCGAGCCCCGTCCACAGGAATGGTGCATACCAGATGTGATGCAAGCCCGTCGGAATCAGCAACCTCTCAAGTGCGCCGTACAGTCCGATATAAATAGGATTTGTCGCATCAGATGCGATGATTTCAGCCGTTTTGTTGATGACACCTTGGATTGGCGGCCAGATCAGCATCATGGCAAATGCCAAACCGATGGAAGCGAAAACCATGGCAATCCCAACTGAACGATCACCAGCGAAAAAGCCCAGCATTTCTAGCGGCTGAAACTTATGGAACTTGCGATAGATATACACCGCAAGCAGACCAACAACTATACCGCCAAGAACCCCCGTCCAAGGGTCGGTATTCCCAATGCCATCCCATATTCCCCGCTCTTTGCTGCCATTTCGGGGGTGATGTTCAAGGCAAAAGAAATCGTTTGGTTCATGATGATATAGCCAAGCAACGCCGCAAGGGCTGCAATACCTGATCCTCCCGATAAGCCAATGGCAATGCCCAATGCAAAAATAATCGGCAGATTGGTAAATAAACTCAGCCCGACCTGAAGCATCCCTTCACTTAATCTGGCTATGACTGGATTCTGCAAGCCTGTGAACTGGTCTGGATCAAGGATAGAATGGGGGCTAGAACGGGGTCTGACCCCCAGCGCTTTACTGCGTTAATTCCCAGGGGGTCAGACCCCCTTGGCCCCCTGGGTGCGGAATAAGAATCTTAAATCAAAAGGCACGAGGCGCAGTTAAAACCGCTCCTTGTGCCTTCTTTTCGTAAAACTTCCGTTTGTTCGCTTAATAAAGTTCCTATTAAATTTTTAGCTTTTTCTATACACTCGCTCTGTTTCAGGTTCAGTAATTTTACCTTTAAAAGCGGCTTTATAAATCTCCCTGATGTCTTTTTCTTCTAATGGAAGAGGGCTTCTGGAGAGCAATCTCTTTTGTTTCGCTCCATCCTGGGTAAGGCTTTCGAGAGCTGAATCAGGGATGTTGAATTCTGATAAAGTTGCGGGGATGCCTACATCTTTTACCAGACGTTCCAGTTCTTCCACACATCTGTAAGAAGCTTCTTCATCTGATAGGAAATCCGAGTTGCCTCCTAATGCATTCAGGATGTTGGCCATTCTAGTTTGACAGCTTTTCCGAATATAACCCATTACGTATGGCAACAGGACCGCGTTTGATTCGCCATGGGCTAAATGGAATTGGCCGCCAAGAGGATATGCAAGTGCATGTACCCCGGCAACTCCTGCGTTAAAGAAGGCAAGACCGGCAATATAGCTTCCATTGCTCATGTCTATTCGAGCCTGTTTGTCGCTTCCGTCTTCAACTGCTTTGCGTAAAGAACGAGAAATCAATCGAATCGCTTGAAGAGCCAGTCCATCTGTTGTTAAGCTCGCATTCACTGATACATATGCTTCGACTGCATGTGTTAGAGCATCAATGCCAGTGGCTGCTGTAACCCGCGCAGGGACGGACAGGGTTAGTTCAGGATCGACAATCGCCACATCTGCGAGCAAGTGATCATGGGTGACAACATCCTTGGTTGTTTCAAGTGAAAGAACGGATATATTAGTTACTTCTGAACCTGTTCCTGAAGTAGTAGGAATGAGGATTTTGGGCAAGCCTTTTTTCTCTATTTTTTTAGTGCCGCTTAGATTCAAATAGTCCGCAGCAGGTCCTTCATGATCGGCCATCACTGCGGCTAGCTTTGCTAGGTCAAGTGCACTTCCGCCGCCAACACCCACGATCATATCAAACTCGCCTTCTCTTGTAAAAGAGACCAGCTTCTCTCCCACCTCAAGTGGAGGCTCTGGGATGACTTCAGTATAGAGAGTCACTTCATAGCCGTTTTCTTTCAAGGGTTCTGTTACTCTATCGACTAGCCCAATCTGTGCAAGCACTGGATCAGTCACGACAAGAATTTTTTTAACCTGGTATTTTTCTATTTCAGGTACAAGGTTTTGAAGTGAACCCCAGCCAGTATAACTTAATGGTGGAAAAACTAATTTTGAAATACTCATATATTACCCTCCCTCGGATAAATGTTGATTTATCACCAGTTTGACCCATTGGTGGTATATCAAAAAATTTCGACACGCTTCCTTACTCATAGTAGCCCTCAGTGGATTTCCGGAATGTTTTAAATTGGTTCGAATCATGCCCAAACCAGACCTGAGAATTAGTTTCATTTGCGATTCTCCGTATTTTTTCAACTGCATTGTTGTAACCAAGTGAGTCATAGATAATTCCTGGCGGCTTTACAGGTGGTCCGAAGCTATCAGCGGTATAGATGGCATCTGAAGCCAAAATAATTCCGCCAGTTTCAGGCATTTCCACATGAAGCCCAAGCATTCCCCATGCATGTCCACTGCCGAAGTTCAGAATACTGATGCCAGGTGCAAGCTTCAGGTTATCCTCTTGACGCTTGATTGTGCGCCACTGAAGATTGTTTTTAATCCAAGCGTCAATATCAGCCCAGACATAGGCCCCTTCTTTTTGATTACGGGCGTAAGTCTGTAGCGTTCCATTCAATTCGTCTTCATGAACGATAATTGTCGCATTTGTAAACATTTCCAGGCATCCAGCATGGTCTAGATGAAGGTGTGAAGCCACCACGTATTTAATTTCTTCAGGACGGACATTTAATTGTTCAAGGCGGTGGTGAAGGTAGCATTCTTCACTCATGGCAATAGGGAACATTTTCTGGGTAGCTTCGCCCCAGCGACCATTTTGTCCCATTGAGTTTGGATTGCAAGCTGTATCAAAGAGGATTTTTCCATCTGGGTGGTCTATCAGTACTGTATATACCGGGAATTCAACAAATTCAGCCGATGCATTGGGGTTGTCTACTGTTGCTGGATTATGCATTGCAATCATCCAATTCTTATCCATTCTCATTCGCCCATTATCCATAACATACAGTTTTGGATTTGGTTTAATAATATTTGTCATTTTGAATCAATCCTCCTACAGTACGGTTTTAATCGTAACGAATTTTAGTTCAGTCATTTCTTCAACAGCATACTTTATTCCTTCACGACCATATCCACTCTCTTTAACTCCACCATATGGCATGTGGTCCAGCCTGAAGGTCGGAATATCATTGATAATCACTCCTCCTGAATGAAGTTGTCTCGCAGCATGAAAGGCATTGGATATATTTTGCGTGTAAATACCGACATTCAGGCCGTATACAGAATCGTTGACAATTTCAATTGCTTCATCAAGCTTACTGTATGGAACAATCGAAACCACAGGTGCAAATGTTTCTTGGCAAGATACGGCCATATCATTTGTTACCTTTGTAAGGACAGTTGGCGGGAAAATAGTTCCTTCTCTTACTCCCCCCAATCCTACCTCGGCACCTTGTTTTTTGGCTTCAGTTATCCAGGATTCGATTCGGTCGACTTCACGCCCGCTGATCATGGCACTGATATCAGTCGTGTCTTCAAGCGGATCTCCAACTTTCAGATTCTTTGCTTCTTCGATAAAACGCTTACAAAAATCATCATAAATATCTTCATGTACATATATGCGTTGTAAAGATATGCAAACCTGCCCGGAAAACGCAAAAGCACCTTCTACACATCTCTTTATGATTTTTTCCAAAGGAATGTCCGGTTCAATTATTAACCCAGAGTTTGATCCGAGTTCAAGTGTCACTTTACGCAAACCGGCTTTTTCTTTGATCAACTTTCCTACCTTTGCACTGCCAGTAAAGGTTACTTTTTTGATTCTGCTGTCTTGAATCAAAGAGTCACTTAATTCACTGCCACTTCCTGTAACGACTTGAAGTGCTCCATCAGGAAGACCAGCCTTTTGAAAAATTTCAGCGATCAACAGGGCACTTAGTGGTGTCTGCTCAGCCGGCTTTAGCACTACAGTATTTCCTGCAGCAAATGCTGGTCCAAGCTTGTGGGCAACAAGATTAAACGGAAAGTTAAATGGACTTATTGCTACGACGACACCTAATGGCTCTCTCCATGTAAAACCTACCCGATTCTCTCCGCCAGGGGCTGCATCCATAGGTATTGTTTCGCCATATATCCGCTTGGCTTCTTCTGCAGCAAATTGATACGTAACAACGGTTCTCTCTATTTCACCTCGTGCTGTACGGATAGGTTTCCCAGCCTCCTTTGCAATAACTTTTGCCATCTCCTCCTTGCGTTCATTTAGAATTTTTACCACATTAAAAAGAATTTCGGAGCGTTTATGTGCTGGCATACTCTTAAATACATGATAGGTAGATTCCGCTCCATCAATCGCTCGCTTTACATCGTCCTTGTTAGCCTTACTAATTTGTGCTAGAGTTTCTCCGCTGTAAGGTGACAGCAGTACATAAGTACTCTCTTTAATTTCATACTTCCCATTAATAAACAATCCTTTTTTTTCCATACTACACCTCCTGCTTATATTTATTGCAAGATTTATGCCAAACAAATAAACGCTTATTTATTCGTAAAATTCAATTAAATGAAATATAATAATGGTGATATACATCACCGTAATTAGCCTAAAATTGCTTAATATATATGGTGATAAAATTCACCAGCTGGTGATGATTCTCACTATTAATCTAGGAGATGAGTAAATGGGTATGTCAGTGATGATTGAACCAGAAGTTATTTTTTCATCTATGCGGAATGGAATCATTGTAGTCGACCAGGATACCAACGTTATGCTTATGAATGCTTCTGCCCAGAAGCTACTTAAGATTCAGGAGAATGAATATGCCGGGGAAAAAATTCACAAGTTTGTGCCCAATACAGAGGTGCAAAAAGTACTTGAGAGTGGTGAAAGTACGATTGGTGTTAAAATGAATATAAATGGTGTTCCTTGCATGGTAAACAGAACACCCATGTACCAGGATGGTCAATTGATTGGTGTTGTGAGTGTCATTCAGGATATTTCCCAGATGGAGCATTACCTGTCTATATTAAAGAATATGGAGAGTATAATCGAGTTTTCTACAGATGGAATCTATGTTGTCAATAAAGATGGAGAAACATTATTGGTGAACTCAGCTTACGAAAACATCACCGGGTTCCAGAGAGAAGAACTAATAGGAAATCATATGGCAAATTTGATGGAAAAAGGTTATTTTGACAAATCCGTTTCTTTGCTCGTCTTAGAGAAGAAAAAGCAAATTTCAATCCTCCAGAATATTGGCGGAAGAAAGGAAGTCATTGTAACAGGGAGCCCGGTGTTTGATGCATCGGGGGATATTCAAATGGTCGTAACGAGTGTCCGTGACATAACCCAACTGAATGAACTAAAGAAAGAATTAAAAAAAGCAAAAAGCTTTTCTGAAATCAGCCAGAACCGCTATTCGTATTCGATGCAAGGAATAGATGAGAGAATTGTATTTACTAGCAGGGAAATGAAAGGAATTATTTCCAAAGTCAGACAGGTGGCAGCTTTTCCGACTAGTATTCTTCTTGCTGGCCCTTCTGGTACTGGTAAAGAGGTAATTGCAAATTTAATCCATCATGAAAGCAACCGGAAGGACAAGCCGTTCATAAAGATAAACTGTGGTGCCATACCAGAACATCTTTTAGAATCAGAGCTTTTTGGTTATGAAAAAGGTGCTTTTACTGGTGCAAGACTTGAGGGGAAAATTGGTTTACTAGAGCTCGCTGACCATGGTACTGTCCTTTTAGACGAGGTAGGTGAATTGCCATTATCATTGCAGGTAAAACTCTTAAGGGTACTGCAGGAAAAACAAATTCAGCGAGTGGGAAGCAGTAAGATAAAACAATTAAATATCAGGATAATTTCTGCAACCAACAGAGATTTAAAAGAATTGGTGGAGCAAGGTAGATTCAGAGAAGACTTATACTATCGTCTCCAGGTAGTTGAATTAAACATACCACCTTTAAGAGAACGGCCAGAAGATATAGAAGTCCTGGTGGAACACTTCTTTACCCATTTTTGCCGACTCTATAATATTGAGAAGTTATTATCCGATGAGACGAAGGCCATACTGCAAAGCTACCATTGGCCGGGGAATGTAAGAGAACTAAAAAATCTTGCTGAAAGCATGGTGGTGTCTGTTCCATCCTTTAAAATAGATCCCGAAGACCTTCCACCGCATTTTCATAAGTTTGCATCACCCGATACATCCCTAAATCTAAAGCAGAGAGTCGAACAATATGAAAAGAGACTTATCCTCGATGCCTTGCAAAAACACAGCTCCATTCGAAAAGCCGCAGAAAATCTCGGAGTCGACCATTCAACAATTGTTAAAAAACTGAAAAAATGGGGATGAGAACGGGACATTGGGACAGAAACCGATGGAACGTTTCCCCATCCTTAAACGACCACCTGTTAAAGCAAGTGGTTATAATTGCTATGACTAAAGTTGTTCGCTAAGACTGAAGTCTTTGTAAGACCTTTTGCTTATGCAAACTAAATTTTGAATAGACTCATTCTTCAATCGAGAATATATCACTCTTTTCATCAGTAAATTGGTTTGCAATATAATTCCTTATTGTTTTTCATCCACTTTTCCAAAAGGGGCACAAAAGTACCAGCTTGCCTAAAAGTTGCTCCCGATTTTTCTTTTTGGAATGGATCTTGAGTAGTCGTGATGATCTCATTCACATTTTCCTTTTACGGTCATTTCTCCTTACAATATTTTTTTGACTCTCCACGAGTCCGTTCAATCTACCAGAATCGAGGGTGTACAAATAACTTTCAGTGAGATGCTGGAAGATAAAATTGATGAGCAGCAGGATTGGGAAAAGGTTGAAGTGCGAAATTATCAGCAGGCCTTAAAAGTTGGCGTCGAAACCATCCAAATCGGCTACCCACTTACAGAGCGGCTTATCCGTAATTTACATCAACTCTTGATGGAAAATGCTAGGGGTGCAACAAGTGCCGCTGGTGAGTATCGCAAAATTCAAAATTTTATCGGACCCACTAATGAATTGAAGGACGCATCTTATGTTCCACCAGAGCCGCAGTTGATGGGCCAATATATGACAAACCTTGAAAGGTATATAAATGGTCACCCTTATCTTGAAGAAGACATTGATACCATTCATCCATTGATCAAAGCGGCCATCATCCATGCCCAGTTCGAATCCATCCATCCCTTCCTTGACGGCAATGGCCGACTCGGCAGGATTTTGATTGTTCTTTACTTGCTTCAAACGAAACGAATTGATTCTCCCTTCTTTTTCTTAAGTGAAGAACTTGAACGCGAGAAGTTTCGATATTATGCGATGTTAAATGGTGTTCGTGGAATTGACAAAAAGGAACCTGATTGGAAAAGTTGGATTCACTTCTTCCTCGACGCAACCATCAGAATGTCCGAACACCATTATGAAAAATTGGATCAAGCAGAAAGACTCTATCATCAAGGAATGGGAAAACTTCAGCAACCATCTACTAAAAAAGTATGGGGGGCCCTGTTTACCCATCCAATTGCAACCGTGCATCAATTAGAACAAACGACAGAATTGGCGCCTGCAACCATCCGAAAGAGCCTAGCCCAACTAGTCGAACTAGGCATGATCTTCGGTGACAATCGCAAAAGAAACAGACGCTATTACCAATACGACCTCATTCGAATCATGACCCAATAAGCCAAGACACATAGAACGGGGTCTGGCCCCCAGCGCTTTACTGCGTTAATTGACTGGGGGTCAGACCCCCCCTGGAGGGAAAAAAGAAGTGAAGGCGAATGCCTTACACTTCTTTTTTCCTATCCTCATTTCCTTACTTCTTGATTAATTCAAGTTCAACGGGGATGAATTTTTCTACTTTGGTACCTTTTTTTACTTGGATTGCTGTGTCAACGGCCTGTTGTCCGATCAAATCTGGCTTTTGGGCTACAGTTGCGGCCATTGTGCCTTCTTCGACAGCTTTTACTGCATCGTCTGTTGCATCGAATCCAACAACGATGACGTTTTCAAGACCGGCAGCTTTCAATGCTTCTACTGCGCCAAGTGCCATTTCATCATTATGAGCGAATACAGCTTGGATATCTTTGTTGCTTTGCAGGAGGTTTTCCATGACAGAAAGTCCTTGTGAACGGTCAAAATTTGCTGGTTGTTTTGCTACTACTTCAATTCCGCTTGCTGTTGCAATTGCTTCATTGAAACCCTTGCCACGCTCACGTGCTGCGGAGGAACCTGGGATCCCTTCTAATTCAATTACTTTTCCTGATTCACCTAGCGCTTCAGCCAGATATTCTCCAGCCATCTTACCACCAGCTGTGTTGTCAGATGCAATATGAGCAACTACTTCGCCGCCTTCTGCACTTCTGTCAACTGTAATAACCGGGATACCTGCATTATTTGCTGACTCAATTGCTGCCGTAATTGCCGCTGAATCGGTTGGATTGATCAACAGAACATCAATACCTTTTTGAATTAAGTCTTCCACATCACTTACTTGTTTTGCGGGATCGTTTTGAGCATCTACAGTCGTTATGTCAATTCCTTCTTCTTTCGCTTTCTTCTCTGCTCCTTCTTTTAACGTAACAAAGAACGGGTTGTTTAGCGTGGAGATGGAAAGTCCGATTTTTACCTTTTCATCTGTGGACCCCGAGTTTTTGCTGCTTTCATCAGAGCCTTTGCTTGTTTGGTCAAGTGAGCAGCCAGCCATGAACACTGAAGCTATTAATGCAAGAAATAAACCTTTAAATAGACTTTTCATTTCTTATTCCTCCTAAATTTTTTTATTATTAAGCCGCTTTTTTGCGGTCTAACAATACTGCTAGCAAAATAACTCCACCCTTTACAACTTGCTGGTAAAAAGAAGATACATTCAGCAAGTTTAAGCCGTTATTCAATACTCCAATAATCAAAGCGCCGGCTAGGGTTCCAAAAATCCAGCCTCTGCCTCCTGAAAGGCTGGTACCACCTAAAACAACTGCAGCGATTGCATCGAGTTCATAGGATACACCAGCAGTTGGCTGTGCTGAATTCAATCTTGAGGTTAAGGTTGTACCTGCAAGAGCCGCAAGCAATCCAGTAAGGGAATAGACTCCGATTTTAATGCGGTCGACCCTTAACCCAGATAATAGAGAAGCTTCTTCGTTTCCGCCAATTGCGTATACCCCACGGCCAAATGTCGTCTTTTTAAGGATAAAATATAAAATTGCATACGCGATCAGCATCGTGATGACCGGAAATGGAATTCCTAAAAAATAACCTTTTCCAAGCATTTGGAAAGTTACAGCATCAGAAAGTCCAGTAATTGGACGACCCTCTGTATAAACAAGAGTGAATCCTCGGTAGATTGTCATCGTTGCCAGTGTTGCAATGAACGGAGCAACTTTTCCTTTGGTAATGATCAGACCGTTTGCCGCACCCATAGCTGCACCAGATATAAGGCCAATCAGTAACGCGAGAATTGGATCAATTCCTCCTGCCAGCATGCCTGCTGTCAAAGCTGAAGACAATGCGAGAATCGAGCCCACCGATAAATCAATTCCACCGGTCAAAATAACAAATGTCATTCCAAATGCAATCAAGGCATTAATAGAAACCTGGCGCAAGACATTAAATATATTATTCACAGTCAAAAAGTCTGAGCTCATGACTGATAGAATAATAGAGATTAAAATAAGTCCAATTAGTGGTCCAAGCTTTTGAAAAACATTATATTTTTTCATGAGTTTTCCCTCCTGTGGCGGCCTGCATGATTTTTTCCTGATCAGCTTCTTCCCTGTTTAGCATTCCAGTCAGTTTTCCTTCATGGATCACCATGATTCGGTCACTCATACCAAGAATTTCAGGCAGTTCAGATGATACCATGATGATGGCAACCCCTTTTTCTGTAAGTTGATTCATGATTGTGTAAATTTCCTTTTTAGCTCCTACATCCACTCCGCGTGTCGGTTCATCCAAAATCAGAATCTGTGGATCGATGCCAAGCCATTTGCCGATGACTACTTTCTGCTGATTTCCCCCGCTTAAAGACTTGACGGCCTGCTCTCCACCAGATGTTTTGATTTTAAGCTTCTCAATCATTGCCTTTACATAATCTGCCTCTTTTTTGTCAGCTGTAATTCCTCTGTTGGAAAATCTCTGCAAATTAGTCAAAACCAAATTCTCACGGACACTCAGACTGAGAACCAGGCCTTCATCTTTTCGGTCTTCTGTTATAAAGCCGATGCCAGCTTTTATCGCATCATAAGGACGTTTTATTTTGACTTCCTTGCCATCTAAAAAAATTCTGCCGGATTTAATCGACCTTTTTCCAAATATCGCTTCCATGATTTCCGTCCTGCCGGCCCCCATAAGTCCAGCGACCCCCAAAATTTCTCCGCTTTTTACAGAAAAGGAAATATCATAAAATGCATTCGCTGCCGTAAAATTTTCCACTCGAATTCGTTCTTCGCCAGGCTTGGCGATTCTTGGAGGAAAGCGCTCGCCAAGTTCTCTCCCAACCATCATTTTAACGATTTCTTCAAAATTCGTTTCTTTAATCTGCTTTGTGCCGACGGATTGGCCGTCACGTAAGACCGTGATCCGGTCACACATCGTGAATATTTCTTCCATTCTATGAGAGATATAGACAATGCCTACTCCCTGCTCCCTAAGCTTGTTCATTACCTCGAAAAGAACTTCAATCTCACGGTCAGTTAGTGCCGCCGTAGGCTCATCCATTATTAGAACTTCAGAATTTGTGGCCACAGCCCTCGCGATTTCAATCATTTGCTGCTGGCCTACAGACAGACTCCCTGCTTCTTGATCTGGGTCGAGTCCCACTCCCAGCCTTTCAAGATAATCCCTCGTTTTACGTTTCATTTCTCTCGTTTTTATCAACCCAGTCTTTCCATGTGTCAATTCCTTTCCGAGAAACATATTCTCGGCTACTGTCAGATAAGGAATAATGTTAAGCTCCTGGTGGATCACGGTAATTCCAGATAGCTCCGCTTCCTTGGCAGACTTAAAATTGACCAGGTTTCCTTTTACTTCAATGGCACCTTCATCTTTTTGGTAAATGCCAGTCAAAATTTTCATGAGCGTGGATTTCCCAGCCCCATTCTCACCCATCAGTGCATGAATCTCACCTTTTTCAAGTGCAAAATCGACCTTATTCAAAACCTGAACCGGGCCAAACGATTTTGTAATCCCTTTCATTTTAATGAACTCCATTAAAAAATCACCCCTGCATGCAAAATGATGTTTGCATATGGCGTTGCTTCTCCCGTTCGGATCACCGCTTTTGCTTGTCCTGTTTTCTTCTTGAATTCTTCATGAGTTACCGCCTGAATCTGACCTTTACTAAACTTCTTTTCAATGAAAGTCAGCACTTTAGGATTGTTCTCTTGAATTTCTTCAGCAATAGTGACTTGTTCAACCTCCATGTCTTCAAGAATGACATCAAGCGTTTCGATAAACCCAGGCATCCCAATTTTCAGAGAGATATCAATTTTTTTCACACCATCAGGAACAGGCAAACCGCAATCCGCGATCACAATAGTATCTGTATGTCCCAAGTTAGCGAGGACTTCTGCTATATGACTGTTCAGAATTCCTTGCTTTTTCATGCTGAATCCCCCTCGTATATTATGTTTA
>NZ_JXIQ01000135.1 GCF_000934845.1 Mesobacillus subterraneus | reverse complement strand
AGTCATTCAAGAATCCCACTCGTTAAACTGTAAGGTTTAGAGCTTGCCCCTTTAGGGGTGGGAGTCTCAAAGAGATATGCTTGGCGGTGATCACGAAGATTATATCACTTTGGTCCCTTCTCCATTTACTAATAAGCAGACTGAAGTGAAGATTCAATCGTTATCAACAAGGTTCAAAGACCGGACAAGATCCGTTAATCCGATCGTCCAAACAATGTCTGATCTAGTCCACAATGCTCCAGGCAATTATCTGTTTTTCTTTCCATCCTTACCAATACCTTAATATGGTACTGGATGAGTGGCGCATTTTCAATGAGGATATCACCACGATTGTCCAGGGTACAAGGATGGATGAGGAAGAGCGTGCCGCATTCCTGGAATCTTTCACAGCTGACAATAAAAGATCACTCGTTGGTTTTGCTGTTCTTGGCGGTGTATTTTCTGAAGGCATCGACTTAAAAGGGGACAGGCTTAACGGGGTAGTGGTTGTAGGTGTGGGACTGCCTCAGATTGGATTCGAAAGAGACTTGATAAAAAAGCATTTCGCTGGTATTGGAAAGAATGGTTATGATTATGCCTATGTCTTTCCTGGAATGAACAAAGTACTGCAAGCTGGAGGAAGACTGATTCGATCAGAAAAGGACACAGGCAGAATAGTGTTGATAGACGATCGTTACCTGCTACCTAAATATCAGGCGCTTTTGCCGAATAATTGGAAAAATTTCACCTTATGGTAACACGCATATAAGAAAATATTTGCAATACGAAAGTATCATTTAAATGGTGATATCCTCCTTAACACCTAGTGTTATTGAATTCGAACTGAAAAAAGTCTTTAATGGTATTTTTCATTTTCTCTTTGTTCCTGTTAAATTGCGGCAGTCGGTGTCCGTTTGCACCTGACGGGTGAGGGAATCCAAAGAGAATATTTTTTTCTTCCAGAAGCCCTTCACTGACGTATAGCCTCATGACTTCTTCGACACTTTTTCCAAGTGGGACCACAATCGCATTCTGAAGCATGCAAGCTTGTGGTTCAAAGTAACTTTTTAAGAAACCCATCAACATTTTGTTTTTTAGAATTTTTGGATGATGTCCGGTGTAATTTTCCCGGTTATTGAAAACAGCATATGGAATCAGAGACGTTGTATGAAGCAGATTGTCTTTTTCATTAAAAAGTTGCGCACAAGATTCCAATGCTAGCCATTTTTGTAATTCGAGGTCATCAAGCATTTCAATGATATGATTGCGTAGTACCCCAGAAAATCTCGCTTCCCGTTTACTCAAATAAGGAATCTCGGTAACAGGCTTTCTTTTTTCAATAAGGGAGCGGGCAACTGCAATGGACTTGCTCATTTGCTGGAAACCAGGAGTTATTCCAACAATAAACACCTTTGCTTTTGGATTTATGTATTCATTATGCGTACAATAATAGACTTCAAGTCGGCCTTCTTTCGTCAATAAAAACTCTTTGGTCAAAAGTTCGTCTCGAGAGTAATTTTCTTTCAAAGGGAGTTCTGCAATTTTTTTTATGTATTCAACCAGTTTAGCCATAAACAATCCCCCTATGTATAGTACATATATTATGAACGGACCTTTTTAAGAATATCAATTTTGTCAGACGGCTGGCAAGCGACATGAAGACTAGAAAGTGGAATACTCAATAATAGTATTATGTAAACCTATAAGATAAATGAAACGAATCCATCTGACGACCGTAAATAATAATGCCTTTAGTGGTTTTGAAATTGGCGAATAGTGAAAGAAGGATATGAGATTCTGTATAAAAGAGGTGCATCATAATGAAGATGTTTTTTAAAAGAATTCGAATGATTTTTCATGCAAAAAAATTTCTTCCTTTTCTAATAGAATTTTTCACGTCTAGAGTGGTTCCAGTGAAGCAAAAAATCATTTCCGCAAGCTTGATCATTGGATATTTTTTGTTTCCCTTTGATATTATTCCTGATTTTTTAACAATGATTGGTGTCGTCGATGATATTGGAGTTCTTTTAATCGTACTTCAGCAAATCATTAAGATGGCTCCTGCTGAACTAAGAGAGAAACACAAAATAGAGTAAAACTAAAAACTGTTTGGTATAATAGATTGGGGCTTGATTGAGGTAGTTCTACCTATATTGCATCTACCTTCCAGTTAGGGGGAAATTCTTTGCATCGGAATCAGGAATTATACAATTTTTTAAAGAAAAATAGTTGGAATATGACAGAGGAATGGCATCGAAATATCGATTTTGAAAATTCCGCGGGTGTTTACGCTTCTCGCAATCCAGATGTTATATCTTCGTTAAAAGAACAGAATCATGAGTTTCACCTTCATTTCATTGAGTTATTTAAAAAGAAAGAGGGGGAATTTATCAAGGACTTTAGTCCCTGGATCGAAAAAGTTGCAAGTGATATTGAACATGTTAACACGCCAATTCAATACGTAATTAAGGAATTTAAAAATGTAAGAAGCCAGTATTTTGATTATGTTCGCCGATTTGCAGAATTGCATCCTGAAATAACAAGAAAAGAGATCGATATCTGGTATGATATCATCTTGAAAGAAATGGATGAGGTGATTCTGCGCTTCATAGAAGCTACCTATAAATACTCTCAAAGGGTGATGAAAGCACAGCAAGAAACAATTAATGAATTAAGTGCTCCTGTTATTTCGCTTGCGAACCACCAGGGGTTGCTGCCGCTGATTGGGGATATAGATACTTCAAGAGCTAAAATAATCATTGAAAACACATTGTTGCAGTGCTCCCAAAGGGATATTCACCATTTATTTGTAGATTTATCTGGTGTTGTAATGATTGATACGATGGTTGCTCATCAAATTTTCCAGCTATTGAATGCCTTGAAATTAATAGGCGTAAATGCGACGCTTTCTGGCATGCGTCCTGAGATTGCCCAAACCGCCGTTCAGCTGGGAATTTCTTTTAAAGAAATAGACATTAAAGCAAATCTTGCCCAGGCAATTGCCCAGCGAAAATAAAAAAGATTTCCGATTATTTATTCGGAAATCTTTTTTTATTTATACCATTACACATCGCTCTTCTCGAAAACAAGATGTATTTTGGACAATATCATCTACTTCGGAGCCTTCGAGAGTTTCTTTCTTTAATAACGCATCAACAAGTTCTCCAAATTGATTTTGATGAGATCTTATAATCATTTCGGATTTTTCGAGAGCGTCATCAAAAAGTTCCTGCATTTTTGTTTCTCTTAACCCTTTGCTGAAAGTGAGGGAGAAGCCTTCCTGCAATAAACCAGTATCGACCATTTGTTCAATGATTTGTTTCGCCTGTTGAACATCTCCGCTTACCCCAATACTGTGCTCCCCAAGCAACATTCTTTCAGCGACACCACCGGCAAGGATCATGGCAATACGGTCGATTAAATCGCTGTGCGTTGACAATTCAAGCTCTTTTGGTATTGGTGCTACATATCCAAGTGCCTGGCCGCGCGGAATGATGGTCGCTTTCCGGACAGAACCTGGTTTGGTGACAGCAGAAACAAGAGCATGTCCAGCTTCGTGAATGGCAACCCTTCGCTTCGTGTCAGCATCCTGGAGTGTCCTAGATGTGCTGCCAAGGATGATCCGGTCTAGGGCAAAATCAAGATCGCTTTTTGAAATGATATCCTGGTCGTTTCTCAATGCGCGTCTGCTGGCAGTTTCAAACAATGAGTACAGCTCTGCACCTGAAAAACCTGAGGTGCTTTCTGCCAGGTCGTCCAATGAGGAGAAGACATCTGGGGCAAGATTTTTCCCTTTGATATGGATATCAATGATTTCCCTTCTGCCTTTAGTATCTGGCAGTGGGACATTGAAAGAAAAATCAATTCGACCAGGGCGGAGGAATGCATCATCCAGCATGTCTTTTCTGTTTGTTGCGGCAATGAAAAGAATACCATCATTTGAATGTCCGCCATCTAGCTGGACGAGAAGTTCTGTGAGCGTCTTTTCCCCTTCCTCTCCGCCATGCGGTTTCCGCTTGCCGGCAAGTGCGTCCACTTCATCAATAAAAATGACTGCAGGACCTTGCTTCCGTGCACTCTGAAACAAGCTTCGCACCCGAGAAGCACCAACTCCGATAAACATTTCATTGAAAGCTGACCCGCTGGTCGAGAAAAAATTTGCATTCAGCTCACGAGCGATTGCCTGTGCAAGGAGAGTTTTTCCTGTTCCTGGAGGACCGTATAACAGAAGTCCCTTCGGAGGTTTAATGCCCATCCTGGCTGATTTGTCAGGATTTTTCAGAATGGAAAGTGTCTGGTTGATTTCTTCTTTCATTTCTTCCTGTAAACCGCCAACGTCAGCTAGTGTGATCGAAGGCAAAGGATGAGGCTTTGACAGGTTGTTTTTCATTCGATTACCGGCACCAATCCCTCCGGTTTTCTTTTGGATGACATATGCGCCACCCATTAAAAGCAACAGAACACCACCAAAAATCCATGCACCATACTTGCTGTTATTCATATATTCATAACTGATATTATATTTTTCTACTAATTTATCGACCATATCACTTCCAGGGGGAACTTGGGAAACAAATGTTGCATCTTTCGTTTTAAGTATGAGTGTTCCATCTATTTTTTCAATCAGCGTTGCCTCGTCGCCGTTAAGACTTTCTACTGACTTGACTAGAGAACTAAATGGAACCGATACTTGATCATCATTATTTTGAACGACAATTGTCGCTGCTATTGTAACCAATACCATAAACGCCGCAAAAAACGGAAGGATTTTAGAAACAAATTTTGGATTTGAATTCATGCTTTCAGCTCCTTATCGAATCTATATACCATTATAAGTAATATACCGATGTTATAAATAGGTAAATTGTCGTAGAGAGGGTGGTAAATATATGAAACTTTTACTTGAAGCGTTTAAGAGTGGCGAAAATGCGGGTATAATGCATGTTTCAAGTATTTATATTGGGAAAATTTATATGGACAAATTGTGACCATTAATAGTTATGGAATAAAATGTAATTCAATTCAAAATAGGTGCTTGAAACTTTTGGAAGTTACCGATAGGATAAAAAAGAGAAAGGATTGGTAAAATTCCGATAATTTTAACTGGTCGAGGAGGGGTATTGCTTGAAGGAATGGAAAGATCCCATATTACTGATTTTGGGAATTGGGATTTCAAATATTGGCAACTGGATTTATTTTGTAGCAATTAATTTATTGGTATTAAACATCACTGGCTCAGCTGCAGCCATTGCAGGCTTGTTTATCATCAGGCCCTTGGCGATCCTTCTGACAAATACATGGGCTGGAAGCGTCATCGATCGTGTAAACAAAAGAAAGTTGATGATCTGGATTGATCTAATCCGGGGGATATTCATTGCAACGATTCCTTTTTTTACATCGCTTTTTCCTATTTATATTCTTATGTTTTTGACTAATATTGCTGGATCCTTTTTTGGGCCCGCTTCCGAAACATACATAGCAAAGTTGATTCCCCCTGAAAAAAGAAAACGGTTTAATTCCTTTTTTTCATTCGCGACTTCAGGAGCAATGTTGGTTGGGCCGAGTGTTTCTGGCCTGCTGATTATGTATGGAAGCATAAATACCAGCATTTATTTAAATGCAGTTACCTTCTTTTTCTGTGCAGCGGCTATATCCTTCTTGCCAGACGTTGATAGGGAAGAGGGAAAAGAAAAATACGTAGACAACAGTATTACATTGAAAATGATTGCTACTGATTGGAAGGCAGTGGCCGATTTTGGAAAAGCAGCGGTTGGATTTATGGTGGTTTTCATGATTTTCCAATTCATTACACTGATCTCCTATGCACTTGATTCACAGGAAGTAACCTTTATCCAGCAAGTCATCGGTTTGTCAGAAAAGAATTATGGCTTGCTTGTTAGTCTTACTGGCGCAGGTTATGTCGCTGGCTCTTTCGCAGTATCTGCATTGGCATCGAGGCTTTCCATTCGTACACTGTTAGGATTAGGGTCTTTATTATCGGTGATCGGGTACTTTATGTTTTTTCTAGCATCATCGGAAACTGTACCTTTAGCTGTATTTGGCTTCATCGTAATTGGATTCTTCTCACCGTTTTCATTTACCGGATACACAACCTTTTTTCAGAACAATGTGCCGATAGAGTTAATGGGAAGGTTTAGCAGTGCTTTTGCATTTTTTCAGTCGATGGTTCAAATCGTATTGACACTATTGTTAGGATACTTGGCTGAGGTCATTGAACTGCAAACCGCTACCATCGGATTTTCGGTCATTGGGCTGCTATTAGCAATTACATTGACATCAATCGTTTTCCTCCAATCTAAAAAGAATCTATTCGTTCTAGAATCTGAGAGGAATATAAATTAAATATAAGGCTGTAATGGTGATTAATTACCGTTGCAGCCTTTTTCTTTACAGTGTTTTTTGGATGTACTAGGAAGCAGACGTTAAGGGAATATTTTCTGCCATTGTGCAAATCTTAAAAAGACGAACCAAGAAAATACATCACTCAAGTATGTGAATTTCAATATTATGGGGAAAATACATATTTCTACGTGTCTGACATTGATCATGCACTCATGAATAATTGAACGCTTGATGCCATTTTCACGTCAGAAACGAGCGCCTAGTCAGGTTGTCTAACACTAAGGAGGTCCATCCATGAATTTGCCGATTTTATCGATTATCGTTCCCTGCTACAATGAGCAGGAGGTGCTAGCAGAAACCATGGAACAGCTAGCGACAAAAGTGGAGCAAATGATACACGAAAACATCGTATCGAAAAACAGTAAAATATTGTTTGTTGATGACGGTAGCATAGACAATACATGGAAATTGATTTACAAAGCTAGCCTAAGCAATGAATTTATAAAAGGATTGAAGCTTTCCAAAAATGCAGGACACCAGAATGCCTTGCTAGCAGGTCTTTTTGCTGCAAAAAATTCTTCAGATTGTCTCATAAGTATTGATGCAGATCTTCAGGACGATATCGATGCCATCAATGAGATGGTAAGAAAATACATGGAAGGCTACGAAATTGTCTACGGTGTCAGAAGCAGCAGGGAGTCGGATACGTTCTTCAAGCGTTTTACGGCAGAGGGCTTTTATAAGCTAATGGACAAGCTTGGAGTAAAATTGATCTTTAACCATGCTGACTTTCGTTTAATGAGCAGGCGAGCGGTTAATGAATTAGAACAATTTGCAGAGTGTAATATGTTCTTACGAGGAATTGTTCCGTTAATCGGTTTCAACTCGGCAAATGTCTATTATGACAGAAACGAGAGGCTTGCTGGGGAAACAAAATACCCATTAAAAAAAATGCTTGCCTTTGCCTTTGATGGAATAACCTCATTTTCGGTCACTCCCATCAGGCTTGTTTTGCTTGTCGGGTTTCTCTCTTTTATGATCAGTTTGTTATTTGGAATCTATTTTTTAATTTTAAAGTTTTTTGGAAAAACGGAGCTAGGATGGACTTCCTTGATCACATCGATATGGCTAATTGGAGGCTTACAGTTAATAGCCATCGGTTTGGTCGGAGAATATATTGGGAAAATCTACAAGGAAACAAAGCGCCGGCCAAAATATATTGTCGATGTTGACCTGCTCAATCTGCCGATATCAAAAAAAATCGGGAACGTGGAGCAGCACGGGTACGAACAAATCCTTGAAAAGCAGAAACTATCGGAGAACCATTAGTCAGCTGAATATTGTGCGGACACCGTTTTGTATAAGAACTATTTGTTTTTTAAGAAGATAAAATGCAGCTCTTAAAGCTTTTTATAATATCAGAATTTATATGTTTACCCTTTTTTGTAATTGTGGGAAAATCGAGGCATGGAGCCAAATATTCTTAAACAAATCTTTTTTGTTGATGGCACGAAGGAGAAAAACGTCTCGAGGAGTTAGCGGCAAACGGCTTGCCTAAGCGTTGGGCTATGTGCTAATGCTGGACAAA